>JAGRMP010000304.1:26541-41528 GCA_020441225.1 Maritimibacter sp.
TCCATCGCCGCCATCCTCGCGATGGGCGAGAAGGGCCAGGAATACGCGACCATCGAGTTCGAAACGCCCGAGTTCGGTGCCGGGATCGCGATCCGCGAGGGCAACCCCGAGCTTGCCGCGGCAATGCAGGCCGCGCTCGACTCGATGATGGAAGACGGCACCTATACCGACATCGCCATGGAATGGATCGGCGCCGACATCCGCTGATCCGGCGACCAGGTGAAACGGCCCGCCGGTGCTCTCCGGCGGGTCCTCTCTCGACCCTCGCTCAGGGGCGCTTTCCATGACCACCGCCTATGGCAAACTCACCTGGCAACAGGTGCGCGACGCGGACAAGGACCGCGTGGTGATCCTCAACGTCTCGGCGACCGAGGATCACGGGCCGCACATGCCGCTCGACACCGATACGGTGCTGGGCATGGCGGTGGCCGAAGGCGTGGCCGCGGCGGCGCCCGACGAGGTTTTCGTCATGCCGCCGGTGCCCTACGGCTTCAACGAGCACCACAAGGATTTCCCGGGCGTGATCTGGATCCAGCCCGAGACGCTCATCGCCTTCGTCACCGACATCACCAAGTCGCTCGCGCATCACGGGTTTCGCCGGATCCTCTTGCTCAATTCGCACGGGTCGAACCACCCGGTGCTCGACCTCGCGGCGCGCAAGACGGTGATCGAGACCGGGATCATTTGCGTCTCGGCCTCGTATTGGAACCTCTGCGCCGACCGGATCAACGAGCACCGCAAATCCGAGATCGGCGGCATCGCGCATGCCGGCGAGTTTGAGGCGGCGATGTACATGGCGCTGCAGCCCGAGCATGTGCATATCGAGAAGTCGGCGACGCAGAACCTGCATGACCCGAACAGCCGGTTTTTCAACCTCGACCTCGCGCGCGGCGGCGGCAAGGCGATGCTGATGCGCTGGTGGTCGGAAGTATCGCCGGACGGCACCATGGGCGACCCGACGGTCGCCGATGCCGAGACCGGGGCGAAATTCCTGCAAGCGGCCATCGAGGAAACCACGGCGCTCGTGCGCGAGATCCGCGCGCTGCCGCTCCTCGCACGCAAGGACCACCATTAGGGAGACGGGCATATGGATTTCGACCTGATGCTGCGGGTCTACCCGTTTTTTCTCAAGGCCGCCTGGGTCACGATCCAGCTGTCGATTTACACCACCATCCTCGGGCTGGCCTGCGGGGCGCTGGGCGCAGCGGCGCGGCTGTCGCGGCATTGGTACTTCCGGGTGATGGGGGCGACCTATGTGAGCGTGATCCGGGGCACGCCCGCGCTCATTCAGCTCTTCATCCTCTATTTCGGGGGCCCTCAGATCGGCATCCAGCTCGACGCCTTCTCGGCCGGCGTGATCGGGCTGGGCGTCAACATCGGCGCCTACATGACCGAAACCATGCGCGGCGCGATCATCGCCATCGACAAGGGCCAGCGCGAGGCGGCCCGTACGCTCGGGCTGTCCAAATTCCAGGCGTTTCGCAAGGTAACCCTGCCGCAGGCGATGCGGCTGATGATCCGCCCGCTCGGCGTGAACATCAACGCGCTCATCAAGGGCACGGCGCTGGTCGCCGCGATTGCGGTGGTCGAACTCACCTATACCGCGCAGCGCTACATCGGCTCCACCTACAAGCCGTTCGAAATGTTCCTGCTCTCGGGCGTGCTCTACATGATCATGATCTACGGGGTCGGCAAAGGGATCTCCTGGCTCGACCGCAAGGCGCGGATCACATGACCCGCCGCATCACCGAAGGGGGCCGCCATGGGTCTTGATTTCTCCGTTGTCCCCAAGTTCATGGACATCGTCCTGCTGGGCGCGCTCTGGACGATCGCGATCACGGTGGGTGCTGCGCTCTTGAGCTTCATCGGCGGCATCATTTTCGCCGTCATCGCGCTCTATGCCCACTGGTCCATCCGGTTGCCGTTTCGCGGCTTCGAGTTTCTGTTCATGGGCACGCCGCTGCTGCTCCAGTTGTTCCTGATCTATTTCGGCCTCGTGCAGATCGGTATCGACCTCCCGGCTTTCGTCGCCGGCGTGATCGGTCTCGGCCTGCATTTCGCGGTCTACAATTCCGAGCTGATCCAGACCGCCATCGTCGCCGTCGACAAGGGCCAGATGGAGGCCGCGCGCACGCTAGGCCTGTCGCGCGGGCAAGCCCTGCGCAAGGTGGTGGTGCCGCAGGCGGTGCGCGACGTGATCCCGCCCATCGGCAACAACATGATCGCGCTTTTGAAGGACTCGGCGTTGGTCTCGGTGATCGGGGTCTCTGAGCTCACGCTGTCGGCGCAGCGCGCCATCGGGCGCACCTATCGCCCGTTCGAATTCTACGTGGTCGCGGCCGCGTTCTACTACGTCATCAATCTCGGTCTTGAAGCCGTGCTGCGCCGGATCGAGCGCCGCATCGCGCTGTCGCGCTGAGCCCCGAACCCTGAAGTCCCGAGGACACCGACATGGCAGACACACAGCATTTCGTCGAAATCCGGCACGCCGAGAAGCATTACGGCTCGCTGCAGGTTCTCAAGGACATCAGCCTGACCGTCGAGCGCGGCCAGATCGTCGCCATCATCGGCCCGTCCGGGTCCGGCAAGTCGACGCTGCTCCGCGCGATCAACGATCTCGATGCGCTCACCGGCGGCGAGGTCTGGCTCGACGGGGTGCAGGTCAACAAATCGCTGCCCTACCGGCAATACGAGAAACATATCAACGAGATGCGCCAGCAGATCGGCATGGTGTTCCAGCACTTCAACCTGTTCCCCCATCTCACCGTGCGCGGCAACGTGACGATGGCGCCGAAGCTGCTCAAGGGTATCTCGAACGAGGAGGCCGACGCGCTCGCCGAGGAACAGCTCAGGCACGTCGGCATGCTGGAGCGGATCGATTTCTATCCGTCGCAGCTTTCGGGCGGGCAGAAGCAGCGCGTCGCCATTGCCCGCGCGCTGGCGATGCGGCCCAAGCTCATGCTTTTCGACGAAGCGACCTCGGCGCTCGACCCGGAGCTGGTCGAAGAGGTCAACCTGGTGATGAAGAAGCTCGCCGAGGAGCACATGACGATGATCATCGTCACCCACGAGATGGATTTCGCCGCCTCTGTCTGCGACCGGGTGCTGTTCATGGACCAGGGCGTGGTGGTCGAGGAAGGCCCGCCCGAGGTGGTGTTCAAGAAACCGACCAAGGAACGGACCCGCGAGTTTCTGCGAAAACACCTGGCAGGTGCACAATGACCGAAGCGCAATCGCATCTCTTCTACATCTCCCGCGCCTCGCGCCCGTTCCTCGACCGGGCAGAAGGGATCTACATGTGGGATCGGTTCGGCAAGCGCTATATCGACGGCACGTCGGGCGCGATGGTGTCGAACATCGGCCATTCCAACCCGCGCGTGCTCGCCAAGATGAAGGCGCAGATGGACCGTTCGACCTTCGGCTACCGGCTGCATTTCCGCACCGAACCGTCGGAAAACCTGGCGACCAAGATCTCGGACATGATGCCCGAGGCGCTCGACCGGGTGTTCTTCGTTTCGGGCGGGTCGGAGGCGGTGGAAAGCGCCATCAAGCTTGCCCGGCAGTACAAGATCACGCAGGGCGAGGCGAGCCGCTGGAAGGTGATCTCGCGCTATCCCTCCTACCACGGCTGCACGCTGGGCGCGCTCGACCTCACCGGCTACGACCCCTTGCGCGAGCCGTTCTCGCCGATGATGCGCGGGATGCCCAAGATCGCGGCGCCGGCCACCTATCTCGACCGCGACAACCTCACCGAGGAGGAGCGCGGGATCAAATACGCCGAGATGCTGCGCGAGCGCATCCTCGCCGAGGGACCGGACACGGTGCTCGCTTTCCTGATGGAGCCGATCGGTGGCGCCTCGACCGGCGCTTTGGTGGCGCCCGACAGCTACTACGGGCGGATCCGCGAGATTTGCGACGAGTTCGGCATTCTGTTGATCTACGACGAGGTGATGACCGGGGTGGGGCGCACAGGCGCTTTTATCGCCGCCGATCACTGGGGGATCACCCCGGACATCGTCGCGCTGTCGAAGGGGCTCGGCTCGGGCTATGCGCCGCTGGGCGCCGCCGTCGCCGGGCGCAGGATCGTCGATCCGGTGCTGGATTCGGGCGGGTTCCTGCATGGCTACACCTATTCCGGCAACCCCCTCGCGTGCTCGGCGGGTCTCGCGGTGCTCGAAGAACTCGAAGAGCAGAAGCTGGTCGCCAATGCCGCGGCGATGGGCGATGCGCTGCTTGCGCGGCTGCGCGGGCTCATGGACCGCTACCCGTTCATCGGCGACGTGCGCGGCAAGGGGCTGCTCACCGCGTTCGAATTCGTCTCCGACCGCGATACGATGGAGCCCCTGCCGGTAGGGTTGAACGCCCATTCCCGGGTGGTGGAGCTCGCCTATGAACGCGGCCTCATCACCTATTCGCGGCGCACCCGGGGCGGCGTGGCGGGCGACCATTTCCTGGTCGCGCCGCCGCTCATCGTGACCGAGGCGCAGATCGACGAGATCATGGAGATCTTTGTCGACACGCTCGACGCTTTCGCCGCCGAGGCCGGGCTCGAGGTGGAGACCGCGGCATGAGCGTGCGGCTCGCCACCCCGGAAGACGCCGAGGCGATTGCCGCCATGCTCGCCCGGCTCGCGGAGGAAACCGGCGACGGCGACCGCTTCGCCTCGACGGCGGAGACGATCCGCGTGCATGGCTTCGGGGCAGGGGCGCTGTTCGGCAGTTTCGTGGCCGAAGAGGCGGGGGCCCCGGCCGGGGTTGCGGTCTTTGTGCCGCATTTCTCGACCACGCGGGGGCAACCCGGGGTCTATGTGCAGGACCTCTGGACCGCGCCAGCGACGCGCGGGCGGGGGCTGGGTGCGGCGCTTCTCGCCGCGGTTGCGACCCATGCCCGTGACACCTGGGGCGCGCGCTACCTGGCGCTGACCACCCATGGGCACAACGACAGCGCGCGGGCCTTTTACGGGCGTTTTGGCTTCGTCGCCCATCCCGACGATGTGCCGATGACCCTCGATGGGCCCGGGTTCGACCGGTTGGCGGTGGCGGCATGAAATTGCCCGACAAGACCACCACGCTCGAAGACGCCATCGCCCATATCCGCGACGGGGCGGTGGTGATGATCGGCGGCTTCGGCGTGCCCGGCACGCCCTTCACCCTGATCCGCGAGCTGGTGCGCCAGGGGCAGAAGTACCTCACCATCATCAAGAACGACGCCAACGAGCGCGGCATGGGCATCGACCATCTGCTCGCCGCGGGCCAGGTGGCTCGGCTCATCACCACCCATATCGGCCTCAACGCCCGCGCCATCGAGCTGATGAACGAAGGGCGGTTGCAGGTCGAGTTCAACGCGCAAGGCATTCTCGCCGAACGGGTGCGCGCCGGTGGCGCCGGGCTGGGCGGCATCCTGACAGACATCGCGGCGGACACCGAGATTGCCGATGGCAAACAACGCATTACGTCAGGCGGCAAAGACTACGTGGTCGAAACCGCGCTGCGCGCCGACGCGGCGCTGATCCATGCCGACCGGGCCGACAGCTTCGGCAATCTCGACTACGTTGCCACCGCGCGCAACTTCAACCCGCTGATGGCCATGGCCGCGCCCCTGGTGATCGCCGAGGCGGAGCGGGTGTTGCCGCTCGGCGCGCTCGCGCCCGACGCGGTGCACACGCCCGGGCCCTTCGTCGACCACGTGGTGCCGCTCACCGAGATCAGCGAGGAATACGCCGTTGTCCGACGCTAAGACCCGCATGGTCGCCCGGGCCGCGCGCGAGATCCGGCCGGGCATGGTGGTCAACCTCGGGATCGGGCTGCCGACCAAGGTGGTCGACCATCTCGCGCAGGATTTCCCGGTCTGCCTGCACACCGAAAACGGGCTCTCCGGCATCGGCCCGTCGCTGCCGCCCGAGAAGGCCGACCGCAACCTGATCGACGCGGGCGGGGCCTATGTCTCGACCGTGCCCGGCTCGGCCTTTTTCGATAGCGCCGTGTCCTTTGCGCTGGTGCGCTCGGGGCGGCTCGACCTCACCATGCTGGGGGCCTTCGAGGTGAGCCAGACCGGCGATCTCGCCAACTGGAAGATCCCCGGCAAGTTCTCGCCCGGCGCGGGCGGGGGAATCGAGCTTGCGCAAAAGGCCCGCCGTGTCGCGGTGCTGACCACGCATCTCGACCGTTCCGGCAGTTCCAAGCTGAAAGCGGCCTGCTCGCTCCCGATCACCGCGCGCACCTGCGTCTCGCGCATCTTCACCGATCTCGCCGTCATCGACGTGACGCCCACGGGTTTCGTGCTGCGCGAACGCGCCGAGGGGGTGGGCGTGGACGAGATCGTCGCCGCCACCGACGCGCCTTTGACACTCCCCGACGGTGAAATTCCGACGTTCTGACCTTTCGAGACCGCCATGGACCAAGACCTGCAAACCCGCCTGCGCGACGCCGTCGATGCCGCTTTCGACGCCCAGACCGACTTTCTCGCCGAGCTGACGTCGCATCCCTCGACCCGGGGGCGCGAGCAATCGGCCCAGGACGCGATGGCGGCCGCCCTCTCGGACAGAGGCTATGACATCGACCGCTGGCAGATCGACCTCGACGAGATCCGGGGCCTACCCGGGTTCTCCCCGGTGCTCGGCCCCTATGACGATGCGGTCAACGTCGTCGGCACCCGCCGCAGCCGGACGGGCAAGGGGCGGTCCCTGATCCTGAACGGCCATATCGACGTGGTGCCGGAAGGCCCGCTCGACATGTGGGACAGCCCGCCTTTCGAGCCGCGGATCGACGGCGGCTGGATGTACGGGCGCGGCGCGGGGGACATGAAGGCGGGGCTCGCCTCCAACCTCTTCGCGCTCGACGCTTTGCGCGCCTGTGGGCTGGCCCCGGCGGCGGATGTCTTCGTGCAGTCAGTGGTCGAGGAGGAATGCACCGGCAACGGCGCGCTCGCCTGTCTCGCGCGCGGCTACAAGGCCGATGCGGCGTTGATCCCCGAGCCCTTCGGCGAGAGCCTGGTGACCGCCCAGGTCGGCGTCTTGTGGTTCCAGGTCCATCTCAGGGGCCTGCCCACCCATGTCGCCTACGCGGGCAGCGGGGCCAATGCGATCGAGGCGGCGATCCCGCTCATCGCCGCGCTGCACGCGATGGAGCACCGCTGGAACGCCCCCGACCGGCGGCATGCGGACTACGGCGGGCACGACCACGCGCTCAACCTCAACATCGGCAAGATCCAGGGCGGCGACTGGACCAGTTCCGTGCCCGCCTGGTGCGTCTTCGACGTGCGGATGGGGCTGTTCCCGGGGCAGGACATGGCCGAGGCCCGGGCCGAGATCGAGGCGGTCATCCAGGACGCGGCGCGCGAAAACGCCTTCTTGAAGAATTCCCTCCCCGAGATCGTCTGGCACGGGTTCCAGGCCGAGGGGTATGCGCTGTCAGAGGACCGCTCGCACACCGCCGCCGACGCCATCGCCGCGCTCGACGCGGCGCACAGGGCTGTGACCGGAGCGGTGCTCGACCGGCTCGCCACGACCGCCACCACCGACGCGCGATTCTTCGGCCTCTATGCCGACACACCGGCGCTGGTCTACGGGCCGCGGGCGCAGGCGATCCATGGGTTCAACGAGCGCGTCGAGCTCGAAAGCATGCGCCGGGTGACCCAGGCGACGGCGCTGTTCATCGCCGACTGGTGCGGTGTGGAAGAGATCTGAAGGGAAGCCGGACCATGCGCGAAGCCGTCATCGTCTCCACCGCCCGCACGCCCATCGGCAAGGCCTATCGCGGCGCGTTCAACAACCTCGAAGGGCCGAGCCTCGCCGCTCACGCGGTGCGCGCCGCCGTTGCCCGGGCGGGGCTTGAGGGGGGCGAGATCGAAGACGCGGTCTTCGGCTCCGCACTCACGCAAGGATCCACGGGCGTGAACGTCGCGCGCCATATCGCCCTTGCCGCCGGGCTGCCCGACAGCGTGGCGGGGGTCACCCTCGACCGGCAATGCGCCTCGGGGCTGAACGCGCTCGCCGTGGCCGGGCACATGGTGGTGCAGGAGGGAATGCAGGTGGCGCTCGCGGGCGGGGTCGAGAGCATTTCGCTGGTCCAAGAACGCCACTGGAACCATTACCGCTATCGCGACCCCGCCGTGCGCGAGGGCTATTACATGTCGATGCTGGAGACCGCCGAGGTGGTCGCACGGCGCTATCATGTGAGCCGGGAGGCGCAGGATTCCTATGCGCTCGAAAGCCAGCGCCGCACGGCAGAGGCACAGGCGGCGGGGGTCTTTACGGGCGAGATCGTGCCTGTCGAGGCGGTGAAGCTGATCAAAGACAAGGAAACCGGCGAGACCCGGGAAGAGGCGGTGCGTCTGGAGGCGGACGAATGCAACCGGCCCGGGACGACCGCCGAAGCGCTGGCAGGCCTCAAGCCGGTGATGGGCGAGGGGCACAGCGTGACCGCCGGCAATGCCTCGCAGCTCTCCGACGGCGCGGCGGCGCTGGTGGTGATGGAGGCGGGCGAGGCGGCGCGGCGCGGGCTCGAACCGCTCGGGGCGCTTCGCGGTTTCGCCGTCGCCGGGGTCGCGCCCGAAGAAATGGGGATCGGCCCCGTCGTCGCCATTCCCCGGCTCCTGGAGCGTTCGGGCATGACGATGGCCGAGATCGATCTGTGGGAGGTGAACGAGGCGTTCGCCGCCCAGCTCGTCCATTGCCGCGACACGCTCGGCATCCCCTCCGAGCGCCTCAACGTGAGCGGTGGCGCGATCTCCATCGGCCATCCCTACGGTATGTCCGGCGCGCGTATGGCCGGGCATCTGCTCATCGAGGGCCGACGGCGGGGGGCACACTGGGGCGTGGTCTCGATGTGCATCGGCGGCGGGCAGGGCGCGGCCGGGCTGATCGAGATCTTCTGACCCGCGCCTCACCAACACGCGGGGGCTCGACGGGGCGCCGCACAAGGCCCATGATCCGAACCCATGACCTCTGCCGCACCGCTTCCCGATCCCCTGAGCCCCGCCGATCTCGCCGCGCTCGCCGACTGGCGACACCTGTTGCACCGCCACCCGGAGCTCTCCGGTGCAGAAGCGGCGACCGCCGCGCGGGTGGTCGAGGCCCTGACACCCACGGGGCCGGACAGGCTCCTCACCGGGCTCGGCGGGCATGGGGTGGCGTCGGTCTACGACGGCGCAGCCCCCGGTCCGGCCGTGATGCTGCGCGCGGAGCTCGACGCGCTGCCGATCGAGGAGGTGGGCACGCCGCCCTACCGCTCCGAGACGCCCGGCACCGCACATCTGTGCGGCCATGACGGCCACATTACGATCCTCGCGGGCGTCGCCCGCTGGCTCGGCCAGAACCGCCCAGCGCGGGGCCGCGCGATCCTGCTGTTCCAGCCCGCCGAAGAGGACGGCGCGGGGGCGGCGCGGGTGATCGCCGATCCGCAGTTCGCCGAGATCCGCCCCGACATTGCGCTTTCGCTGCACAACATGCCGGGCGTGCCGCTGGGCCAAGCGCGGCTTGCGCCCGGGATCATGAATTGCGCCTCGCGCGGCATGACAATGGTGCTCACCGGGCGCACGGCGCATGCCTCGCAGCCCGAAACCGGCGTCTCGCCCGCCGCCGCGATGGCGCGGCTGGTGACCGCGCTCACCGCGCTGGGCCGGGGTGGCGACCAGGCGGACCCCGGGTTTTCGCTCGTCACGATCACCCATGCGCGGCTCGGCGAGCCCGCCTTCGGCGTCGCCCCGGGCCGGGCCGAGATCTGGGCCACGCTGCGCACCCAGCGCGATGCGGGCATGGAAGCGCTGGTGGCTGCCGCCGAGGCTGCCGTCGCTGAGGCGGCGGGCGAGAGCGGGCTCGGCCACGCGGTCAGCTATCACGACGTCTTCCGCCATTGCGAGAACGCGCCCGGGGCGACCGAGGTCCTGGCAAGAGCACTCGCGGCGGAGGGCGTTCCGACCGAGGCAACCGGACTTCCGATGCGTGCTTCGGAAGATTTCGGCCGGTTCGGCGACGTGGCCGAGGCGGCGATGATGCTGCTCGGCGCGGGCGAACACGTCCCGGCGCTGCACAACCCCGATTACGATTTCCCCGACGCGCTCATCGAGACCGGTGCGCGCGTCTTCATCCGTTGTCTGCGCGAGCAGCTGTTCTGAGCGCGGCGGGCGATCTGTTGCGGTGCAGACGCTTTGGTGCTTTGGTTTCGAAATCGTTCCTTCAATACGCGCCGCCCCGGATGATGCCGTTGCAAACCGTTCCTCCCGCCAGCCGCCGGGCACAGCCATGGCCGTGACCCTCAACGACGTCGCCGCACGCGCGGGCGTGTCGAGTTCGGCGGTGTCGCGCACCTTCACGCCGGGGGCCTCGGTTTCGGCAGCGATGCGGCGCAAGGTGGAGAAAGCGGCCGCCGAGCTCGGCTACCACCCCAATGCGCTCGCTTCGAGCCTGACGACCGGGCGGACCAAGCTCATCGGGCTGGTGTCGAACAATTTCCACAACCCGGTGTTCCTGGAAATCTTCGACCGCTTTACCCGGGGGTTGCAGGACAAGGGCCTACGCCCGCTGCTGGTCAACCTCTCCGACGAGACCGAGCCGCAGAACTCGGTCCGGATGCTGCGGCAATACTCCATCGACGGGGTGGTCGTCGCCTCGTCCACGCTGCCGCCGGGCTTCGCCGAGGCCTTTCGCGCGGCGGAGGTGCCGGTGGTCCATGCCTTCGGTCGGGCCACCGGATCGCCCGGGGTCGATGTGGTGGGCATCGACAACCTCGCCTGCGGCCGGATGGCGGCCCAGACCCTCGCGGCCCGTGGATACACCCGCGTCGCCTTCCTCGGCGGGCCAGAAACGGCGACCTCGACCCAGGACCGGCTTGCGGGCTTCCTTGAGGGACTGGCCGGGTTTCCCGCGATTGCTGTCAGCAGCTCATTCGCCGGGGACTACACTTTCGAGGCCGGGCGGCGCGAGATGCTGCGGCTTGCCGAAGCCGGGCCGGCGGAGGCCTATTTCTGCGGCGACGACGTGCTCTCCATCGGGGCGCTCAGCGCGCTCCGCGACCGGGGTTATGACGTTCCGGGGGGTGTCGGGATCCTCGGGCTCAACGACATGGAAATCGCGGGCTGGCAGAACATCGATCTGACCACGATCCGCCAGCCGGTGGGCGAGATCGTGGAAGCCTCGGTCGAGGCCATCGTGGCGATGCTCGCCGATCCCGACCGTGTGCCCGAGGCGCGGGTCTTCCCCTGCGCGGTGGTCGAGCGCGGGACGCTGCGGCCCCTGTCGTAGCCCGGCTCAGACGAAACCGATGCTCTCAAGATACGCCCGGTTGCGTCGTGCGTCTTCCATCGGCGTCACATCGAGCGTGGGGTCGCAATCCTGCTCGACCGTGCACCACCCTTCGTATCCCGCCGCCTGCAGCACGTCGCGGACGGCGGGGAAATCCACCTCGCCGCCTTCGAGATTGCAGAAAATCCCCTGGCCGCAGGCGTCGTAGAAGCCGGTGCGATTGGCGATGGCCGCTGCCTTGACCGCCGGGTCGGTCGATTTGAAATGCACGTAGGCGATCCGGTCCATGTGCCGTTTCATGAAGGCGACTGGGTCGAAGCCCGCGTAGGTGCAATGGCCGGTGTCGATGCAGAGCTTGACCAGATCCGGGTCGGTCTCGGCGAGGAAGCGTTCGACCTCCGGCTCGAAATCCAGGAAGCCGCCCGCGTGGGGGTGCAGCTCGGGCGTCAGCCCGTAGTCCTCGGCGCCGATTCGGGCCACCGCCACGATCCTCTCGCGGAAGGCGGCCCATTCGGCGGCATCCATCTGTTCGGCCTCCGCCGGGCGCCCGGCGGTCGGGGCGCGCCGCGGCGAGATGCTGTCGATGATGACGAAATGCTGCGCGCCGTGCGCTTTGAGCGCCGCGCCGGTGCGGTGGGTCGCGTCCAGCACGTCGTCCCAGGCGGCGGGATCGTGGAACGGGCGGAACACCACCCCGCCGATCAGCTCAAGGCCGCATTCGTCGAGCGCCTCGCCCAGCACACCCGGGTCCTCCGGCATGAAGCCGACCGGGCCGAGCTCGATGCCCTTGTAGCCCGCCTCGGCGCATTCCCTGAGGACCGTGCGCCAAGCAGGGTTGCGCGGATCGTCTGCAAACTCGACGCCCCAGGAACAGGGCGCGTTGCCGATACGGATAGACATGGGGTCCTCCTCAGACCTGGGGAACGGGCGTCCACTGCCCGGTGCGGCTCGCCGCGTGCACGGCCTCGACCACTTCGGCCACGGCCAAACCGTCGCGGAAGGTGGGCCAGACCGGCTGGCCGGTGTCGATGGCGGTCAGGAAATCCTTGGCCTCGATGATGATCTGGTCCTGGTAGCCGGTGCCATGGCCCGGGCCGAGGCAGAAGGGCTGGTAATCGGGATGCGCGGGGCCGGTCAGGATCTTCCTGAAACCGCGCTCGGCCTCGGGCCCCTCGGCGCGGTAGAGCCAGAGCGCGTTCTGGTCCTCCTGGTCGAAGCGGATCGCGCCTTCGGTGCCGTGGATCTCGTAGGCGTAGCCCATCTTGCGGCCCGTCGCGATGCGGCTCGAATAGATGTGGCCCATGGCGCCGGAGGCAAAGCGGCACATGATCTGGGCGTGGTCGTCGTTGGTGACCGGGCCGCCGGGGCGCTCGGCGTGGACGCATTCGACCTCGGCCATGACCTTTTCGATCGGGCCCATCAGCGCCAGCGCGGCGTTAATCGGATGCGGGGCGAGGTCGCCCATGTTGCCGTTGGCGATCCCGTCGCAGCGCCAGTTGTGCGGCGTCGCCGGGTCGGACAGGAAATCCTCGGTATGCTCGCCGCGAAACCAGGTGACCCGGCCGATGGCGCCGTCCGCGAGCAGCTTGCGGGCGAACTGGCTCGCGGGCGTGCGGATGTAGTTGAACCCGACCATGTTGACGACACCCGCGGCTTCGGCGGCGGCGACCATGGCGCGGGCGTCCTCGAGCGTGTCGGCGAGGGGCTTTTCGCAGAACACCGGCTTGCCGAGCGCGATGGCGGCTTCGGCGATGGCGCGGTGGGTGTCCTGCGGGCTCGCGATCACCACGGCTTCCACGCCCGGGTCGGCGACCAGCGCCTGCCAGTCGTCGGTGGCGCGGGCAAAGCCGAGCGCGGCGCGGTGGCGCTCTGCGCTCTCGGGGCTGGTGGCGGCGACCATTTCGAGGCGCGGGCGCAGCCGCGTGTCGAACACCGCGCCCACGGCCGACATCGCCACCGCATGGGCCTTGCCCATGTAGCCGCCCCCGACGATCCCAATGCCGATTCCGATGCCGATGTCCGCCATCTGTCCCTCCCGTTCCGAAGTCGCTTTGCAACCGGTTGCAAAAACTGTACCCTGCGGGGAAGAGTCGGGCAACCGCAATCAAAAGGATCGCGGGCCGCAGAGGGAGGACGATCATGGCAGAGGAGAATGTGCGGCTCACCACCGCGCAGGCCATCGTGCGCTGGATGGCGAACCAGTTCATCGAGATCGACGGGGCCGAGCACCGGCTGTTCGGCGGCGGCTTCGGCATTTTCGGCCATGGCAATGCGCCCTGCCTCGGGGAAGCGCTGAACGGGTACCGCAAGGAACTGCCGCTCTACCGCGGCCAGAACGAGCAGAGCATGGGCTTCGCCGCCGCCGCCTACGCCAAGACCTGGTTGCGCCAGCGGGTGATGTTCGCCACGGCGTCGGCGGGGCCGGGCACGTCCAACATGCTCACCTCGGCGGCGCTGGCGCATGCCAACCGGCTGCCGGTGCTGTTCCTCTGCGGCGACGGCTTCGTCACCCGGCTGCCCGACCCGATCCTGCAGCAGATGGAAAACTTCCACGACCCGGCCTTCGGCGTGACCGACGCCTTCAAGCCGGTGAGCCGCTACTGGGAGCGGATCGTCCATCCGGCGGGGGTGCTCCACGCGCTGCCCGCCGCCGTCGCGACGATGCTCGACCCGGCGGATTGCGGCCCCGCCTTCCTCGCTTTGCCGCAGGACGTGCAGGGCTGGGCCTGGGAGTACCCGGCGGCCTTCTTCGACAAACAGGTGCACCGGATCCGCCGCCAATCCGCCGATGCCGCCGAGATTGCCGCCGCCGCCGAGGTGCTGCGCGGCGCCGAACGGCCGATGATCATCGCAGGTGGCGGCGTGCAATATTCCCGGGCCGTGGCCGAGCTCACCGCTTTCGCCGAGGCGCATCACATCCCCGTGGTCGAGACCATCGCCGGACGGGCCAACATGGTGGCCGATCACCCGCTCAACATCGGTCCCCTCGGCATCACCGGGTCGAACAGCGCCAATGCCATCGCCGAACGGGCCGACGTGATCCTCGCGGTCGGCACGCGGCTTCAGGATTTCACCACCGGGGCCTGGACCGCCTTCGCGCCCTCGGCGCGGCTCATCGGCCTCAACGTCGGGCGGCAGGACGCCGCCAAGCACCGCTCGCTGACCGTGGTGGGCGACGCCAGGCTCGCGCTCGGCCAGCTCGGTGCCGCGCTGGGCGAGACCCGTGCGCCCGCCGATTGGGTGGCGTTCGCACAAGCGCAGCGCCGGGACTGGGACGCCTATGTCGCCGCCAACGTCGCCCATGGCGACAACCGGCCCAATTCCTACGCCCAGGCCATCGGCGTGGTGAACGCCGCCTGCGATCCCCGCGACCGGATCGTCGCAGCCGCGGGCGGGCTGCCGGCCGAGATCACCGCCAACTGGCGCACGCTGTCGCCCGGTACGGTCGACGTGGAATTCGGCTATTCCTGCATGGGCTACGAGATCGCCGGGGCCTGGGGCGCGCGGATCGCACAAGAGCAGATGGAGCCCGGGCAGGAGGTCATCAGCTTCGTCGGCGATGGCTCCTATCTCATGTTGAACTCCGACATCTATTCCTCTGTTCTGACAGGCAAAAAGCTGATCGTGCTGGTGCTCGACAATGGCGGCCACGCGGTCATCAACAAACTGCAAGGCAACACCGGCAACGACAGTTTCAACACCTTGTTCGAGGATTGCCCGACAATCCCCGAGCCCTTCGCGGTCGACT
>JAGRMP010000305.1:0-5447 GCA_020441225.1 Maritimibacter sp.
GGATCGGCGCGCTCGAAGAGGGCGACCTGCGGCCCGAGAACGTCGCCCGGATCGCCCATGACCTCAACGTCACCGAGGACGAGGTCATCTCGATGAACCGGCGGATGTCGGGCGGCGACGCCTCGCTCAACGCCACGATCTCGGCCGATGGCGACAGTTCGATGCAATGGCAGGACTGGCTCGAGGACGAGGATGCCGACCAGGCCACCGACTACGAAGAGCGCGACGAGCTCGAAACCCGGCGCGAAATGCTGGGCGAGGCGATGGACGTGCTCAACGAGCGCGAAAAGGACATCCTCACCCAGCGCCGGCTGTCGGACCAGACGGTGACGCTGGAAACGCTGTCCGAGCAATACGGCGTAAGCCGCGAACGGATCCGTCAGATCGAGGTCCGCGCCTTCGAGAAACTGCAAAAGAAGATGCAGGAGCTTGCCGGCGCCAAGGGGCTGTTGGAAAGCGCCTGACCCCGGGGAGGGCACGAGAGGGAAACGCCGCCGCGGGGCGGCGTTTTCGTTAGCGCCAACACCAAGCGCTTGCGGCGGGGGGGCGGGCAGCGTATCGTGACTTCAAAGACTTGGTGATTTCAAAGACTTGGGAGGCAAGAGATGGCTGACGCACTTCGCTGGGGTATTCTGGGCGCGGCGCGATTCGCGCGTGAGCACATGGGGCCGGCGATCCATGCCGCGCACGGCAACCGGCTGGTGGCGCTGGCAACCTCGTCAGAGGCCAATGCCGCGCCGTTCGAGGCCTTTTGCCCGGGGCTCGACGTGTTTCTCGACTACGACGCGATGCTCGAATGGGACGCGATCGACGCGGTCTATATCCCGCTGCCGAACACGCTGCATGTGGAATGGACGAAAAAGGCGCTCAGGGCCGGCAAACACGTGCTGACCGAGAAGCCGATTGCGATGAAGGCGTCGGAATTCGACGAATTGATCGCGCTGCGCAATGAGACCGGGCTGCTCGCCGCCGAGGCCTACATGATCGTCCATCACCCGCAGTGGATCCGGGTGAAGGCGTTGATCGAGGCGGGCGAGATCGGTGAGGTCCGCCATGTCGACACCGCCTTCAGCTACGACAACAGCGCCGAGACCGCCAACATCCGCAACAAGCCGGAAACCGGCGGCGGCGGCATCCGCGACATCGGCGTCTACACCTATTCCTCGGTGCGGTTTGCGACCGGGGCCGAACCCGTCGAGCTCACCGCCCGGGTCAAGACCGAAAACGGGGTCGATACCTGGGCGCAGGTGGTGGGCGAAATGGCCGGGCCGACCGGGCGCTTCACCTATTCGGCGATGACCTCGATGCGGCTGCCGAACCGGCAGGAGGTGGTGTTCCAGGGCGCGACCGGGACGATTACCGTCTCGGCCCCGTTCAACGCCGGGATCTTCGGCGTGGCGGCAATCCATATCCGCGATAACGCCGGGGTGATCCGGACCGAGCAATGGCCGACGGCCAACCAGTATGTCCACCAGGTCGAGAACTTTGCCCGCTCGGTGGCGACGGGCGTGGACTATCCCTGTCCGCTGGAATTCAGCCGCGGCACGCAGGAGATGATCGACCGGGTGTTCGAAGCCGCGGTGGAGATCGGCTGACCCGTGCCGGACGCCCTGGTCGAGCCTTGAAAACAAGGGGTTTCACGCCCATATTCCGTGCAGGAAAGGAGGGCGACATGAAACCAGTCAAGACGCTTGTCCTGCTTGCCAACGACGCCACGGCGCGGTTGTTCGAGAACCTCGGGCCGGGGCGCGGGCTTTCGGAAATAGAGGACTTCACCGCCGGTCTCGCCGAAGGGACCGACGTGCGTTACAGCGACCGGCCGGGCCGCAACACCGCCGGGCCCGGCATGGCGCATCATGCGACCGCCGATCAGGCCGAGGCCGAGGAGACGCAGGCACGGACCGCTTTCGTGCGCGCCGTCGTCGCCGAGACCGAGGACCGGTTCCGCGAGAACGGCTTCACCCGCTTCGTGATGGCGGCGGCCCCCGCCACGCTGGGGGCGCTGCGGGCGCAGCTGCCTGAGCGGCTGCGCAAGGCGCTGGTCCTCGACGTGGACAAGGATTTCACCGCCCAGAGCCCGGCCGACGTGGTCAAACGGCTCGAAGGGGCAATCGTATTGTAGCGCGGTCGGCCCTCCGGCCGCGCGCGTTGGAACAAAGGAGAGGCCCGATGGCCGAAGACGACAAGAAACCCAAAGGGCCGTCCGGCGCGGATATCGAACCGCAGGTGCTTGCGGAGCCCGGGGGCGACGAGGACGACAGCCGCGACCCGGGTACGTGGGAAATCGAGGACGAGCCCGAAAATCCGTGGATGCGGGGCCTCTACATGGTCATCTTTGCGGTGCTGTTCGAGCTCGGCAAGCTGCTGTTGCTCGCGGGCGTGGTGATCCAGTTCCTGTTCCTGCTTTTCGCCAAGGAAAAGAACCGGCCCATCGCCGATTTCGGCAAGGATCTCGGCGACTGGTTCGCCCGGGTGGCCCGGTTCCAGGCCGGCACGACGGAGGAAAAACCCTTCCCCTTCGCGCGCTGGGGCGAGAGCGAATAGGGCCGGGCAGCCCGCGGATGTTGCGGTGGATTTGCCTGAAGCCGGGGCGGCGTGGTAGTCTCGGGTCCTGGAGGATGACATGGCCGGTGGCTGGACCCGCGACGGCGCGGTGAACGACCAGATCGAAGCCTCGATCGCCGAGGAGCTGGAACGGCTGCGTGCGCGCTCCGGGCCGCAAGGCGCGAGTGCCGAGGACTGCGTGGAGTGCGGTGAGCCGATCCCCGAGGCGCGCCGCATCGCGCTGCCGGGGGTGAAGCTCTGCATCGACTGTCAGCAGGAGCGCGACAGCGCTTTCCGGGCGCGCCCGGGCATCAACCGGCGCGGCTCGAAGGACAGCCAGCTCAAATAGCCGTGGTGCAGCGCCGTCGGCGGTCGGTTTGAGTATTTTTTCCAAGAAAAAGGGGCGCCGGATGCGGGTTGACAGGCGCTGCGGCCAGGGTTTTGCTGTGGGCGTTGCCGCGTGGCCAGCCTGGTCGCGCGCGAGCGCGTGATGGGAGGCAGCTATGCCCGCGACGGACGAGGACAAGTTCGAAGGCCGCATGCACGGGCCGCAGTTCGACCCCGGTGAAAAGGACAACCTCTTCCTGCGGTTGATCTACATGATCCTGATCGCGTTGATGATCCAGGTGGCACAGACGGTGCTCGGCGTCGCGACGGTGATCCAGTTCGTGATCATGCTGGTCAACAAGGGCGAGCCGAACGAAAACATGGCCGAATTCGGCACCTCGCTCGGGATCTGGATCGCCAAGGCCGCGCGGTTCCAGACCGGGGCCAGCGAAGTGAAACCCTGGCCCTGGACCGAGCTGGACTGAGAGGGCTGGACCGAGGGGCCGGACCGAGGGGGCTTTACTGACGAGCAGGAGACAGGAGCGAGTGGGCGTCACCCGGAACGGCTCGACGGGCGGCCCGTTGACGCGGGCGCGGTCGGAGCGCGCGCGCTGTTCCGCCGCGGGGTGAGCCGTTGACCGGTCTTGGACACAGGTTCGTCGGATGTCTTGCCATCACCGCGGGGCTCGCGGTGGCGCCCTCGTCCGCAGTGTCCGAGATCCTCGGCAGGATCGAGGCCCGGCTCGGCGATGCCGAGATGGCGTGGAACACGATCACCGGGACGCGCGGGAACGGGACCATGGCGACCGCCAGCCTGCGGCTGGGCCCCCGGCTCACCGAGCTGCACATTGAGGGCTTCCCCGGCGCGGATTTCACCTCGCAGGGCGTGTTGAGCCTGGATCTGCGGTACCTCACCCCGTACAGCCCGGACCGGGCGCCGCTCGCGGTCGATATCCTGTATATGCCCGATGGCATGGGCGGGCCGTTCTGGACCAGCGATGGGGCGAGCATGGCGCCTGTCGTACGGGTTCTGTCGCTCGACGTCTGGGGCGCGGTCGGGCGGGTCGACGCGCTCTTTGCCGCCGACCTCTGCCTGCGTCCGATCATCTCGTCCGCGACCGATCCCGATACCTGCCGCGCGCTCTCGGGACGGGTCGAGACCGAGCTCTTCGTCGAGCGCGGTCGCGCGGGTGCCGGCCGGCCGGGTGCAACGGCCCCTGTGCCTGGCGCCCGGGCCGATCGGGCGCGGTGAACGCCTGCGCAGTTGACCGGCGCGGGCTTGTCGGCTTGCATGGACAGATCCAAGGGAGGGGAAGCCATGGCAAACCACGTCACCGCCGCCTGGGCGCTGTGTATCGCGGCCTGTGCAGGGAGCGCGGCCGCGCAGGACGATACGCCGCCGACCGCGGCCGATACCCAGGTCGGACGGATGCTCGAAGCGCCGGTCAACACCCTGCCGGTGGAGCAGAAGTTCTGGTGGTCGGACGCGTGGTTCGACCGCGGCGTGCTCGACGTGCCGGTGAACCACGCGGTCGTCGAACGCGCGCTGTCTTACGTGAACCCCGAGGATGGCACCGAGGTGCCCGCACGGCTCTACCGCCCCGAGGGCGACGGACAATACCCCGGTGTCCTGTTTCAGCACGGACGCCGCGGGCTCGACGAATTCGTTCAGCGCCTCGCCGTGCGGATCGCGGCGCGCGGCTTCGTCGTGCTGGCGCCCGACGTCTACACCGCACGCTTCGTCGAGCCGTTTCCGCTCGAACACGATCCGGCGATGGAGGGCGATGTCGCCGCGGGGGTGGATGTGCTGCTGGCGCTGCCGGACGTGTCGTCCGAGAAGATCTGCCTCGTGTCGCACACGCGCGGCGGTTTCTACACGCTCCGTGTCGCGGTCGACCGGGCGCGCCAGGACGACGCCGTCGCCTGCTATGTCTCGTTCTACCCGCATTGGCAGGACCCGAACGCGACCGAGCCGGAACAGGTCTACCGCTACCACCCCGACGTGGATCAGCTGGCCATCCCGACGCTGGTCTTCATCGGCGAATACGAGCAATACCAGCGCCGCCGCTCGATCGAGACTGCCGTGGCCTTCATGAAACAGGCGGGCCGGGACGTGCGGCTGATCGTCTACCCGGGCGTGGGCCGCGGGTTCGACTTCCGTAATCCGAGTGTCCGGACCTTCGCCGATGACCTCGCGACGAAGGATTCGAACCAGAGGACCGCGGCCTTCCTGCGGGCGCATCTGGAATAGGGCGCAACGCCTGCGGCGGGCGGGGAAAGGCGCTTTGAAGCGCCTTGAAAGCGGTTTCGAAACCGCTTCCCGCGCCCGGTTCGGCGGGCGGTCCTAATCCTCCATCGCCTCCAGCTCGTCGATGAAGCCGGAGATCATGCTGAGACCCTTGTCCCAGAATTTCGGGTCGCTCGCGTCGAGACCGAAGGGGGCCAGAAGCTCCTTGTGGTGCTTCGACCCGCCCGCCTTGAGCATCTCGAAATACTTCTCCTGGAAAGCCGGGTCGCCCTCTTCGTAGACAGCATACAAAGCGTTCACGAGCCCGTCGCCGAAGGCATAGGCGTAG
>JAGRMP010000305.1:5463-5666 GCA_020441225.1 Maritimibacter sp.
AGACGTAGAAGGGCGAGTGGACGAAATGGGGGATGTAGGACCAGAAGGTCTCATACCCGTCCATGAAAGTGAAGGCGGGCCCGAGGCTTTCGCCCTGCACCGACATCCACAGCGCGTTGATGTCGTCGGGCGTCAGTTCGCCGCCGGCGCGCGCCGCGTGCAGCTTGCACTCGAAATCGTAGAACGCGATCTGGCGCACCACG
>JAGRMP010000306.1:0-934 GCA_020441225.1 Maritimibacter sp.
CGCTGCTCAGGCGCTTCGGCGCGGCGCTCACGGGCGACGCGCTCGCGGCGGTCGAGGAGCGCGCACTCTGGGCGCGGTTCGGTCTGTAGCGCATGTATTTCAAGATCATAACGTTCTTCCTGATCGGCATGATGGTGCTGGCCATGTTCGGCCGGCTCCGTTTCCCCGGACAGAAAAAACTCGACAGCATGAAATGCCCGAAATGCGGCCGCTACCGCATCGGCAAAGGCCCCTGCAGCTGCGGAAAGAAGAGCTGAGCGCATGGATTTCGTCTTTGCCACCATCGGCCTCCTGATCCTGCTTGTCGCCGGCGACAGCCTGGTGCGCGGCGCGGTCAATCTCTCGCTGCGCCTCGGCGTGCCGGCGCTGATCGTCTCGCTCACCATCGTCGCCTTCGGCACCTCGGCGCCGGAAATGCTGATCTCGGTCCAGGCGGTGCTCGACGGCGTGCCGGGGCTCGCGATGGGCAACGTGGTCGGCTCCAACACCGCCAACATCCTGCTCGTGCTCGGGGTGCCTGCGCTGCTCAAGGGGCTCGACACCGCCAATTGCGACACAAGGCGCAATTTCGTGCTGATGATCGCGGCGACCGTGCTGTTCCTCGCGCTCGCCCAGGGCGGCTATTTCGGCTGGCCGCAGGGCCTGGTTCTGCTCGCCGGGCTCGGGCTGATGCTCTACTCGGCCTTCCGTGAAGCACAGACCCACCGCCGAGAGGTCCGCGCGCAGATCGCCGCCGCGCTGGCCGCCAAGGGCGAACCGCTGGACGAGGCGACGCTCGAAGCGCAGGCCGCGGCCGAAGAGGCCGGCGAGGTCGAGGGGATCGACCCCGACATGGCCTGGTGGAAAGTCTTCCTGTTCCTCGCCATCGGCCTCATCGGCCTGCCCCTCGGGGCGCAGATCCTGGTCGAAAGCGCCACCAGCATCGCCCGCGACT
>JAGRMP010000306.1:981-4525 GCA_020441225.1 Maritimibacter sp.
ACCTCGCTGCCCGAGCTCGCGACCACGGTCATGGCCGCCTACCGCAACCAGGCGGACGTGGCGCTCGGCAACGTGATCGGGTCGAACATGTTCAACCTGCTCGCGATCATCGGCGTCGCGTCGCTGGTCGGGCCCCTGCCGGTGGAACCGAAACTCCTGATGGTCGACCTCTGGGTCATGCTTGCCGCCTCGGTGCTGATCGCCCCCTTCGTCTTCGGGGGCTGGCGCATGGGCCGGGTCTGGGGCATCGTCTTCGTGGCGCTGTACGGGGTCTACCTGATGGCGGTCCTGCATCACTGAGGATGGCATGAACGACAAGCGGGCATTGGTAACCGGAGCGGGCGCGCGGCTCGGCCAGGCGATGGCGATCTACCTCGCCGAGCGCGGCTTTGACGTCGCCATCCACTATGCCGGCTCCGAGGCAGGGGCCAAGGAAACCTCGCTCCTGTGCGAAGCCAGGGGGGTGCGCGCCGCAACGCTCCAGGCCGACCTGCTCGACCTCGACGCCGCCCGCGCCCTCGTGCCGCGCGCCGCCGAGGCGCTCGGCGGGCCGCTCGATCTGCTGGTCAACAACGCCTCGATCTTCGAATACGACCGGCTCGACACCGCCACGCCCGAAAGCTGGGACCGGCACTTCAATTCCAACCTGCGCGCGCCGTTCTTCCTCACCCAGGCCTTCGCCGCCCAGGCCCCTGCGGCGGCCCGCGCACAGGATGGCGAACCGCTGGCCAGCGCGCTTGTGGTCAACATGCTCGACCAGCGGGTGCGCAAGCTCACGCCCGAATTCATGACCTACACCCTCGCCAAGATGGGGCTCTGGGCCTTCACCCGCACCGCCGCCCAGGCGCTGGGACCGGCAATCCGGGTCAACGCGATCGGGCCGGGACCGACGCTGAGGGGTGCGCGCCAGAGCGAAGACCATTTCGCCCGCCAGCGCGCCGCCACCGTGCTCGAACGCGGCGCCGACCCCGACGACATCACCGCCACGCTGGGCTATCTGATCGACGCCAGGGCGGTCACCGGACAGATGATCGCGGTCGATGGCGGCCAGCATCTCGCCTGGCAAACGCCCGACATCCTCGGCTTCGAATAACACCTGTCCCGCCGCCCGACTGCGTCAACTTGTGCACGCCCGGGCAGACTTGACGGATTGCGACACATTTCTGCCATACATTTCAGTCTTTTACAAAAGTGTGATATTTTTATTGTGCAAAAACAATGCCTTGGAGTTGCGCCAAAAAATTAGGCAATTCGAGGAAGCTGCCGTGAATCAAGGGAATTGTTGGAACGGCGCCAAGCTTTCCACGGAGTTATCCACAGATTCTGTGAACACCTTTGCTCTTGTCTCCGCCGCGCGCAGGGTGCAGCGCGCCGGGGAATCAGGCGCCCTCCGTGGCCGTGGCCCGGGCCCGCACGGGGTTTTGTCTCAAACCCGATTCCGCAGCGCGCCGAAACCCGGTAAGCAGGCGCTATGACCGACCAGTCCGACACCCCGGCCGACACGCCCGCCGACGCTCCGCGCGAAACCCCGCGCCTGCGCGGCCACGCGCTGATCGCCGATGAGGTCAAGCGCCTCGACGGCTCGCCCGGGGTTTACCGGATGCTCGGCGACAAGGGCCAGGTGCTCTACGTCGGCAAGGCCAAGAACCTCAGGAAACGGGTGTCCAACTACGCCAAGCCCTCGGGCCATTCCGCCCGGATCGCGCGGATGATCTCGCAGACCTGCGAGATGATGTTCCTCACCACCCGTTCCGAGACCGAGGCGCTGCTGCTCGAACAGAACCTGATCAAGCAGCTCAAGCCCTATTACAACGTGCTCCTGCGCGACGATAAGAGCTTCCCCAACATCCTGGTCACCGACCACCCCTATCCCCAGATCCGAAAGCACCGCGGCGCCAAGAAGGACAAGGGCCAGTATTTCGGCCCCTTCGCCTCCGCCGACGCGGTGAACCGCACGCTGAACCAACTGCAAAAGGTGTTTCAGCTCCGCAACTGCACCGACGCGATGTTCGAAAGCCGCACCCGGCCGTGTCTCCTCTACCAGATCAAGCGCTGCTCGGGCCCCTGCACCGGCAGGATCGCCGAGGCCGATTACGCCGGGCTGGTCTCCGACGCGACGCGGTTCCTGTCGGGCAAGACCACCGCGGTGCAGGAGCAGCTCGCAGGCGAGATGCAGGCCGCCTCCGAAGCGATGGAATTCGAACGCGCCGCCGCCCTCCGCGACCGCATCCGCGCGCTGACCCAGGTGCAGTCGAGCCAGGGCATCAACCCGCGCGGGGTGGCCGAGGCCGACGTGATCGCGCTGCACATGGAGGGGGGGCAGGCCTGCGTCCAGGTGTTCTTCATCCGCGCGCATCAGAACTGGGGCAACCGCGCCTTCTACCCCCGCACCGGCGCCGGCGCGGGCGAGGCCGAGGTGCTTCAGGCCTTCATCGGCCAGTTCTACGACAAGAAGGAGCCGCCGCGGCTCATGCTGCTCTCGCATCCGATCGAGGACCAGGCGCTGATGGCGGAGGCGCTGGGCGAACGGGCGGGCCGCAAGGTCGAGCTCGCCGTGCCGCTGCGGGGCGAAAAGGCCGAGCTGGTCGCGAGCGCCGCCCGCAACGCCCGCGAGGCGCTGGGCCGCAAGCTCGCCGAGACCGAAAGCCAGGCGCGCCTGCTCGACGGGCTGGCGCAGGCCTTCGGCCTCGACGAACCGCCCGCGCGCATCGAGGTTTACGACAATTCCCACATCCAGGGCGCGCACGCCGTCGGCGCGATGATCGTCGCGGGGCCCGACGGCTTCCTGAAAAGCCAGTACCGCAAGTTCAACATCCGAGGTGAAGAGCTCACCCCCGGCGACGATTTCGGGATGATGAAAGAGGTGCTGACCCGCCGCTTCAAACGCCTGCTCAAGGAAGATCCCGACCGCATGGGCGAAAGCTGGCCCGATCTCCTGCTGATCGACGGCGGCGCGGGTCAGGTTTCGGCCGTCAACCAGATCATGGAAGACCTCGGCGTCGAAGACATCGCCATGGTCGGCGTCGCCAAGGGCATCGACCGAGACGCCGGCAAGGAAGAATTCCACCGCATCGGCAGCCGCCCCTTCGCGCTCAAGCGCAACGACCCGGTGCTCTACTTCGTCCAGCGCCTGCGCGACGAGGCCCACCGCTTCGCCATCGGCACCCACCGGGCGAAACGGGCGAAAGCCATCGGCGCCACGCCCCTCGACGAGGTGCCCGGCGTCGGCGCCACCCGCAAACGCGCGCTGCTCAGCCATTTCGGCTCGGCCAAGGCCGTGGCGCGCGCCTCGCTCGACGATCTCAAGGCGGTGCCGGGGATCTCCGCCGCGCTCGCAGAGACGATCCACGGCCATTTCCAGGACCACGGCTAGATTTCGAAGTGTCGTGCTGCAATCCGACCCGGGTGGGGGCTCCGTCCCCAGACCCCCGACACGTGGGGGGCCAGCCCCCCACACCCCCCGAGGTATTTGAGGACCAAAGAAGTAACGAAGCCTTAACCTTAACGCGCCATCAAGGGCGGGCGGTACAGGCTGAGGAGCCGA
>JAGRMP010000307.1 GCA_020441225.1 Maritimibacter sp.
AAACACCGATCCTCGATTTCGACGCTGTCGCGATGCGCAGTTTCGAGGGCGATACACTCGACGCGCTCTACACCTCGCTCACCCGCCGCCGCGCACCCCATCGGGCCGGGCCTGACAGCCGGCGCCTTGCGCGGGCCTGGCTGCGCGGCCTGCAGGTGGAGGCCGGAAACAGTCTGTTCTGAACAGAATTTTTCTCTCTCAAGAAACGAACCCAACTCCTCCGGGCAACCAAGAGGATCGCACAATGAAAACCAAGAGACCGACCAAGGCCCTGATCCAGAACGCCATCGCCGCAGTGCATGCGCAGGGCCTCCAGGCCTATGCCCTCCAGTTCGGCGTCGACGGCGACTTCCGCGTGGAACTTGCCCCCAATCTCAGCGACGGCACCGCCGTTGCGCCTGCGATGAAACACACCGGTCCCAAGCGCTACGGGGAACCGAAATGAAGTACGAGTTCAAAGGTCTCCTCGACGACAAGCTGCCCTCCGGCAACATTCGCTGGCGCGTCCGCGTGAAGGGTGAGCCGAACCGGAAGATCAGGATCCCCATGGGACCCGGCGAGCCGGGTTTCGACGCGCATTACAATGCGGCGCGCAAAGGTCTGGTCGTCGAGGCGACCAAGCCGCTCAAGCCCGTCAAGGGCACGCTCGACGAGCTCTGCGACAATTACCTCGCGTATCTGGCGGTGCAGGTTGCCGGCGGCAATCTGTCCAAGGCCACGTATGACAGCCGCGAGCGCGGCCTGCGCCAGGCGTGTGCCGTGCGCGACATCGACGAAGACCGCTTCGGGTCGCTTCACGCGGACCTGCCACGCGAGGGATTCATGGCCATCTGGGACAGCTTCGGCGCCCGCACGGGCGCGGCCGAGACATGCTTCAAGGCGCTGAAGGCCGCCTACAAATGGGGTGAGGATCGCGGCTATCCACAGAATTCCCCGATCCGGACCATGGCGAGCACGCACAAGCCGAAAGGCGGCGCCGTGGCCTGGGACGACAAAGAGGTCGAGGAGTTCCTTACCCGCCACGGTCCGGGCACGATGGCGCGGCTGTGGTTCTGCCTCGCCGATTGCACCGCTGGCCGTATCGGTGACATGCCGCACTTCGGCAAGGCCAACATCACCCATATCGACGGCGAGATGGCGATCACCTGGCAACCGTCGAAACCCGGCTCCAAGCGGGTGACCGTCTTGGTGACGGAGATGTTGCGCATCGAGCTCGAGAACTATGACATCGACGCGGATGTCTACCTGCTGACGGCGCACGGCCGTCCGTTCAGGTCGTCCGGCTCGCTCGACAACCGGGTGCGCAAATGGATCGTCCAGGCCGGGATCACCGACAAAGACGGCAAGGCGACCCGCTCGCAGCACGGCATCCGCAAGGGCGTCGCCGAGCTCCTGGCGCGCATGGGCGCAACGGAATACGAGATCATGACGACCCTTGGCCACTCGGACCCGCGCACCTCCCGGATCTACACCGAGAAGACCGAGCGGATTGGGCTGGGCGTGTCCGCGTCGCGGAAGCGGCGGGGTGCGGGCTGAGCGGTTCCCACTGGTGGCAACTACGCTGGCGGCCCGTTGATGGGGCGCCAGCGTGTTTGCTCGGCTGGCGATACGCGGGGATGCTCTGGCTGGAGCATGAGCCCGGCGTTGCAGGTGCAGGTTGCCGGCGTCGCGGACGGTAGATGAACAGACTTTCGATGCGGTCGGCCCCGAGGGCCGATGTGCGGACAAAGCCGCCATTCGCTCCGCAATCTGCTCATGTCTCAATGACATTTCACTGAACGGGCGCCGATGGGGCAGACAGGCACCAACCGGCAGGTGCACCTGGGTGATGCCATCGGAACGGGCTGCCGCGTGGCGTTGATCGTGGCCGGCTTCGCAAACAGACTCATCGCCCCGGTGATTCACGCAGGCCGGGAGTGCCTTTCAACGGCGATGAACAGCGCAGGCGTCCTTTCCGCATTCAGAAACCAAGGTTTCATGACACTAGCAGCATTGGTGCGCCCCCCTTCGGGCGAGCGGCAAAGGCGCACAGCCTAGCCGGCTCGGCGCACGGTCAGCTTGCGAACCAGAACGTAGAACGCCGGCACCACGAAGATCCCGAGGAACGTCGCCGTGGTCATGCCGCCGAGCACGCTGATCCCGATGGCGTTCTGCGCCTGGGCCCCGGCGCCCGTCGCCACCGCGAGCGGGAGAACGCCGAGCAAGAAGGCGAGCGAGGTCATCAGGATCGGCCGGAGCCGCATGCGCGCCGCCTCGACCGCGGCGTCGAGCGCGGTCCGTCCCTGCTGTTCGAGATCGCGGGCGAACTCGACGATCAGGATCGCGTTCTTCGCCGCCAGCCCGATCGTGGTCAGGATGCCGACCTTGAAATAGACGTCGTTCGACTGGCCGAACACCCAGGCGAACAGCAGCGCGCCGACGATGCCCACCGGCACGGCGAGCATCACCGCGAACGGGATCGACCAGCTTTCGTAGAGCGCCGCGAGCGACAGGAACACCACCAGCACCGAGAGCGCGTAGAGATAGGGCGCCTGGTTGCCGGACTGCTGTTCCTGGTAGCTGAGCCCGGTCCAGGCGACGCCGTAGCCACCCTCGAGCCCGGTCGCGAGCTCCGAGATCGCGTCCATCGCTTCGCCCGACGACACGCCGGTGCCGGGAGAGCCCGAGACCGAGATCGCGCTGACCCCGTCGATCCGGGCGAGCGAGGGCGAGGTCGAGACCCATTCGGTAGTGGTGAAAGAGGCGAAGCTCACCATCTCGCCCGAGGCATTGACCGCGAACCACTTGTCGATGTCCTCGGGCTGCATCCGGTATTCCGGCGCCGCCTGGACGATCACCGGGCGCAGCGAGCCGTTGAGGTCGAAATCGTTCACCGAGGCGCCGGAGAAGATTGTCGACAGGATCGCGTTGACGCTGGAAACGCTGACGCCGAAGCTCTCGGCCTTCTGCTGGTCGATGTTGAGCCGCAGCACCGCTTCGTTGTCGATCCCCGACACCCGCACGTTCGACAGCCGCGCATCCGCGCTGGCGGTGGTTTCGAGGGTCTGCGCGGCGGCTTTCAGCGCGTCCATGCCGGTGTTGCCGTAATCGACGAGATACATCGAGAAGCCCGACGTGTTGCCGAGGCCCGGCACCGCCGGGGGCTGCATGAACATCACCTGGCCGGCGCGCAGGCCGGAGAACCTCGCCGTGGCGCGGGCCGCCACCGCGGAAGCCGACAGGCTGTCGTCCTTGCGCTCCTCGAAATCCTTCAGCGCCACGAAGACCATGGCCGAGTTCTGGCCCGAGCCGCCGAAGCCGAAGCCCAGCGTGGCGAAGGTGCTTTCCACGGCATCGCCTTCCTCGTTGATCAGGTGGTCCTCGACCTGCTGCACCACCTGCTCGGTCTGCGCCGTGGTCGAGCCCTCCGAAAGCGAGATCATGGTCATCAGCACGCCCTGGTCTTCTTCCGGCAGGAAGGACGACGACAGCCGGCTGTAGATCGCCCAGGACCCGAAGGCGATGGCGACCACCACCAGCGCCGCGATGAACGGACCACGGGCCAGCCGGCCGATGGTCCTGGCATAGGCCGAGGTCACCTTGTCGAAGCCGGTGTTGAACCAGCGTGCCGGCGCGATGTCGGCGCCATGTTTGCCACGGCGCAGGAGCGTCGCGGTCAGCGCCGGGGTGAGGATCATGGCGACCAGGGCGGACAGCACCATGGCCGAAATGATCGTGACCGAGAACTGCCGGTAGATCACCCCGGTCGAGCCGCCGAAGAAGGCCATCGGCAGGAACACCGCCGAGAGCACCAGCGCGATCCCGACAAGTGCGCCGGTGATCTGGCGCATGCTCTTCGAGGTCGCTTCCAGGGGTTCGAGCCCTTCGTCTTCCATCACCCGCTCGACGTTTTCCACCACCACGATGGCGTC
>JAGRMP010000308.1 GCA_020441225.1 Maritimibacter sp.
CGTAGGCGTTTTCGCGATCGTCGAACGTGGTCATCGGTGGCTTCCCCTGAATACGTGCTGCGCCCCATATGCCCACACAGTGTCGGGCAGACAAGACCGTTGGCGCAACCATTTTCGCCGAATCCACCCCGCGCGATTCGCCGCGCCTGTCGGGGCGACGGTGCAGAAGAGCCGGATCGGCCGGCGAGGACCGGGCCGATCGCCGCCTCCCGCGCCTGCGCCCCGGGCCGGCGCACCGCCCCCGGGCCTGCCCTGCGCCGCCGTGCTCCGCCGAAGCCCGCCTGCGCTCCCCGGTCCGGGCCTCACAGGTGTCGGGCGACGCGCGGGGTCGCCGCCGCGTGAGGTTTCACCTTGTAATATCAAGATTTCCAGAGAAAAATGAAACAGACTTTAAAGCGGATGCTCCTCACGGTGCCCGCTATGGCGGGGCGCGGGGCGGGGCCGGGCGCTCCCACAGGCGCTGCCTCCAGCGGGGGCGATGATCGGCGGGGAGCGGGCGCGCCCGCCAGCGACAGCGCCAGGGGCCGCGATGTCCTGCGCGGTCGCGTGCCGGACGACCGGGCATCCCGAAACCGGGCCGACGTCAGGCCAGCGCAGGCGGCAACAGGCCCGACCCGCCGCCGACACCGCTGACACCGGCGGCAAACGGCGGCACACGGCTGGCGCTTCCCCGTCCCGCGGAACGCCCACCCCGTGGGCGGCCGGCCGGTGCCCGGTGCGCGGTTGCGGGGCGCCGCTCCCTTGCTCCATTCGCGCCCTTGGTCTAAGAGGGCCGAAAGACGTGCGGTTGCCGCGCGTCCAGACACAGGCGCGCGTTCGCCGCGCGGCAGGGGAAGTACTTTCATGGCACGTCGCAAGAAGCTGTACGAAGGCAAGGCGAAGATTCTTTACGAGGGGCCCGAACCCGGCACCCTCGTGCAGTATTTCAAGGACGACGCCACCGCCTTCAACGCCGAGAAACGCGACGTGATCGAGGGCAAGGGCGTGCTCAACAACCGGCTCTCGGAATTCTTCATGACCGGGCTCAACAACATCGGCGTGCCGACCCACTTCCTCAAGCGGCTCAACATGCGCGAACAGCTGATCCGCCAGGTCGAGATCGTGCCGCTCGAGGTGATCGTGCGCAACTTCGCCGCCGGGTCGATGGCCAAACGCCTCGGGCTCGAAGAAGGGACCCAGTTGCCGCGGCCGATCATCGAGTTCTCCTACAAGGACGACGCGCTCGGCGACCCGCTGGTGCCCGAGGAATACATCATCGCCTTCGGCTGGGCGTCGCAGCAGGACCTCGACGATATCGTCGCGCTGGCGCTCCGGGTGAACGATTTCCTCACCGGGGTGATGTTCGGCGTCGGCATCAAGCTCGTCGACTTCAAGATCGAGGTCGGCCGGGTCTGGGACAACGATTACATGCGGCTCATCGTGGCTGACGAGATCAGCCCGGACAGCTGCCGGCTGTGGGACATCGAGACCGGCCAGAAGCTCGACAAGGACGTGTTCCGTCGCGATCTGGGCTCGCTGACCGACGCCTATACCGAGGTTGCGCGCCGACTGGGCGTGCTGCCCTCCAACGTGACCCATGCGCCGAAACCTCACGTCATCAACTGAACCAATGGGGCCAAGTCGTTCGCGTCTTGTCCGAATGCAAGAACATAGCCCGAATTGCTGCTATTGTGGCGGCGCCCATAGAACGGAATCAATTGATCACGCGCCGCCGATCGCCTTGTTCTCGGATAGGCATAGACCCAAAGGACTAGAATTTCCCGCCTGCAATCATTGCCACGGCATGTTTTCAGCTTACGATGATTTTTTCACCATCCTTGCGGAAGTCTTTCGAGAAGGCATTCGGCCCGAGAACAGAGTTGTCCCACGCAATCGACTGTTGAGTGTCAAACAACGGTTTCCAGAAGCGTTCGCCTCCATCGCAGCGCAATCGGAAACTGTGACGTTGAAAGACGGAGACACCGAGTTCGAAGCAGTCCGATTTCCAATTCATGAAGACGTGTCGTTCATAGTCAACTTCTTTACCGCCAGATTGGCGACCGCCCTTTACTTCGAAATAGCAAACATTCCGTTGCCGATTGGGTCTCGCATCGTCTCGTTCTGGCAACCGAACATGCAAGTCTTCGAGAAAGGTTTGCCAGAGCCAATTCTTGAAATGTTAACCGCTTACGGCACCCTGTCCCAGGGGAAATTCCAGGTGCCAGACCAATTTGAATATGGATACCACTTAGACAATGAAACCGGCCTTGCCGTAGTCCAGTACCACTTTCACGGGTCCTTTGGTTCGTCTGCGTTTGTTCAGGTTGGCATCCAGGACGAGTTGCTCGACTTCGACAAAGGTGACTTGTTCGCAATTACTGGGGAGGGTATCTCACCCCTGAAAAGAGTTTGGCCGAAAGAAACTCGCAGTTAAGGAGCCCGCCCGATGAAAGTCCGCGTCGATGTCATGTTGAAGACCGGGGTGCTCGACCCGCAGGGCGAGGCGGTGCGCCACGCGCTGGGGGCAATGGGGTTCGCGGGCGTCGAGGCCGTGCGCCAGGGCAAGGTGATCGAGCTCGATGTGGCGCAGGGCACCTCCGAGGAGACGATCCGCGAGATGTGCGAGAAGCTGCTCGCCAACACGGTGATCGAAAACTACGCCATCACGCTCGACGCCTGATGCGCGCGGCGCAGCTGACCGGGTGGCGCGCGCCCCTTCGGATCGTCGATCTCCCCGACCCCGACTGCCCCGCCGACGGGGTGGTTCTGGGGCTCCTCGCCTGCGGGATCTGCCGTTCGGACTGGCATGCCTGGACCGGGTCCGACCCGGACGTGGTGCTGCCGCATGTGCCGGGGCATGAGTATTGCGGCGAGATTATCGCCGTGGGGCCGGACGTGCGGGGCTGGGCCGTGGGCGACCGGGTGATCGCGCCTTTCATTCTTGCCTGCGGGCAATGCCCCGATTGCGCTGCCGGGCATCAGACCATTTGCGCCCATCAGGAGGTGCCCGGCTTCACCCGTCCCGGCGCGTTCGCCGAAATGATCGCGGTGCCCCACGCCGACGCCAACCTCGCGCGTCTGCCCGAGGGGATGGACCCGGCCCTGGCCGCCAGTCTCGGCTGCCGGGTCACCACCGCCTGGCAGGCGCTCACCGACCGCGCCGCGCTCGCGCCCGGCGAGTGGCTTGCGGTCTGGGGCGGGGGCGGCGTCGGCCTCTCGGCGCTGTTGCTGGGCCGCGCCCTGGGGGCGCGGGTCGCGGTGATGGACGTGGTGGCTCAGAAGCTCGCCTATGCGCGGGCGCTGGGCGCCGATCTGGTGCTCGACGCCTCCGCACCGGATGTGCTGGAGCGGCTCCGGCAGGCCACCGATGGCGGCGCGCATGTGGCCGTCGAGGCTTTGGGGATCGAAGAGACGACCGTCAACGCGATGAAATCCCTGCGCAAACTGGGCCGCATGGTGCAGATCGGGATGCCGGCGGGCAAACATGCGACGATGTCGCTGCCGTGGGACCTGCTCTATTCCGGCCAGCTCGCGCTTTACGGCACGCGGGGGATGCCGGGGCACCGGTATCCCGGCCTGTTCAACCTGATCGCGGGCGGGCATGTCGATCTGGCGCCGCTGATCGCGCGCCGGGTGGCGCTGTCCGAGGCCTCGGACGAGCTTGCGGCCTTTGACGGGCCGACGCCGCCGGGCGTGGCGGTGATCACCGATTTCACCCGCTGACCGCGGCGGCGATGGGGGTACTGTCCCGGCTGCAGACGGGACAGGAGCTCGCGTGCCGATGCGTTGATGCCATGGCGTGAAAACGGGAAAACCGCCATGTTCTCCGTACCGTCGAGCCCGTTTGACATGCAGCCGGGACGTTTGGGAAACGCCCCGGGGGCGGCGTTGGTTCCGCGGCGCGCTTGGATACACCTGTCCCGGTTGCAGGCGGGGACAGAGGGCGGCGGCCCCGGAAAGTGGATGCCATGGCGAGAAAACGGGAAATGCGCCATGCTCTCGGGGTCCGTGCGCCGGTCAACCTGCAACCGGGACAGGAGACGAACGCCCGGACAGGTTTTCGGTTCCCGAAAAAAATCCGGCCGCTTGAACCGGGCCGCGCCCCGGCGTATCAGCACGGTAATCCAGAGCCCCTTCGAACCCCGAGGATCGCCCCATGAAAGCCGCCGTCATCGTCTTCCCCGGCTCCAACTGCGACCGCGACCTGGCCGAAGCCTTCCGCGCCGCCGGGGCGCAGGTCACCATGGTCTGGCACAAGGACGATCACCTGCCCGACGGCACCGACATCGTCGGCATCCCCGGCGGGTTTTCCTTCGGCGATTACCTGCGCTGCGGCGCCATCGCGGCGCGCTCGCCGATCTCGCAATCGGTCGTCGCACATGCCGGGCGGGGGGGCTACGTGCTCGGCGTCTGCAACGGCTTCCAGGTGCTGACCGAGACCGGGCTGCTGCCGGGCGCGCTGATGCGCAACGCCAACCTCAAGTTCGTCTGCAAGCCCGTCGGGCTGACGGTCGCCACCGCCGACAGCGCCTTCACCGCGGGCTACGACACCGGCCAGGCGATCACCATCCCGGTCGCGCATCACGACGGCAATTACCAGATCGACAACGCAACCCTCGCGACCCTGCGGGCCGAGGACCGGATCGCCTTCACCTACACCGACAATCCCAACGGCTCGACCGCCGATATCGCGGGCGTGCTCTCGGCCAACCGGCGGGTGCTGGGGATGATGCCGCATCCCGAACGCGCCGCCGATCCGGCGCATGGCGGGACCGACGGGGTGGCAATGTTCCGCTCGCTCGCGGGGGCGCTCGTCAACGCCTGATTGTGGCGGGCACCTGCGCGCCTGTATAGTGGCGGGCATGTCTCGCAAGGCCAAGCCCTCTCAGGACCGGACCGGACCGGCGCCCGCCGTCCAGCGCATGTCGCCGCGGGCGCGGATCGTGCTGGTGGTGCTGATCACCCTCGCGGTGGCGGTGGTCTGGGTCTCGAACGATTGGCTCACGGGGCGCTATACCGAGACCACGCGGTCGCGCGCCGAGCTGCGCATGGCGCTCTACTCGGGCAACCTGAAATCGGAACTGCAGCGCAACTCGGTCGTGCCGCTCCTGTTGTCGCGCGACCCGACGCTGATGAGCGCGCTGGCGAGCCGCGACTACGTCGCCTCGTCGCAGCGGCTCATTTCCTACCGCGACGAGATCGGCGCCGCCTCGCTGGAGATGCTCGACGCCGACGGCCGGGTGGTGGCCGCGACCCAGCGCGAACAGCTCGGCACCAACCGCCGCAGTACGCTCTATTTCGTCAACGCGCTGCGCTCCGACGACACCGTCTTCACCGCCTCGCGCTCCGATAGCGGCAGCTACGGCTTCACCTATGCACGCAGGATGGCGTTGCAGGGCGAGTTGCTCGGGGTGATCGTGGTCGAGGTCGACCTCGCGAAATTCGAGCCCGGCTGGGCCGAAATCCAGGACGCGGTGATGGTGACCGACAGTGCCGGACAGGTGATCCTCGCAACCGAGACCCGCTGGCGCGGCCGGTCCGAGGCCGAAGCGCTCGAATTGGTGTCGCCGGCCAACGCGATCGAACGGGCGACCCGGTCGAACGCCAACTGGGCCTCGCTGCCGGCGGAGGCGCTGTTCACCGGCGACGAGGTGATGCGCCAGGACGTCAAGATCGATTTCCAGGGCTGGCGGATGACCACCTTCACCACCTATGCCTCGGTGCGCGAACGGGTCAACGGGGTGCTGGCGCTCGAGATCATGGGATTTGCCATCCTGCTCGCCGCGACCTTCTACGTCATTTCCCGTCGCGCTACCTCGCGCTCGCTCACCTTCCAGCTCGAATCGGCCGAGCTGCGCACGCTGAACGAGGCGCTCCGGCGCGAGGTCTCGGAACGGCAGAAGGCCGAGGCCAACCTGCAGGTCGCCGAACAGACCCTCGCCCAATCGTCGAAGCTCGCGGCGTTGGGCGAGATGTCGGCCGCGGTCAGCCACGAGCTCAACCAGCCGCTCGCGGCGATGAAGACCTATCTCGCCGGCGCCAAGCTGCTCCTGCAGCGCAAACGCGCCGAAGAGGCGCTGAGCTCGTTCCAGCGGATCGACGACCTGATCGAGCGGATGGGGGCGATCACCCGCCAGCTCAAGAGCTATGCCCGCAAGGGCGGCGAGGCCTTCGAAGAGCTTGACATCCGCAACTCGATCTCGGCCGCGCTCAGCATGATGGAGCCGCAGCTCAAGCGCCGCCAGGTGCGCATCACCCGCAACATCCCGCGCGAGGCGGTGATGGTGCTGGGCGACCGGGTGCGGCTCGAACAGGTGCTCATCAACCTCCTGCGCAACGCCATCGACGCCACCAAGGCGATGGAAGCGCCGCAGGTCGACATCCTGCTCACCGCCGACAGCGAAGCGGCGCGCATCACCGTGCGCGACAACGGGCCCGGCGTGGCGGACCTCGACAAGCTGTTCGAACCCTTCTACACCACCAAAGCCCCCGGCGACGGCGTCGGCCTCGGGCTCGCGATTTCTTCGGGGATCGTGTCCGATCTCGGCGGCCGCCTCACGGCGCGCAACTGGTCCGAGGGGGGGGCGGTGTTCGAGGTGGAACTGCCGGTGCTCGGTGCGAACGGAAAAAAGAAGACATCGAAGGATGTGGAAGCCGCCGAATGAGTGTGCGAACATCCGACCGGGCGGGATAGGTCCGGCAGATTTGGCCCGATAGGGGGGCCGGAGGGTACCAAGAACATGGCCCAGGCAATGAAAATCGCTATCGTCGACGACGAACAGGACATGCGCCAGTCCATCTCGCAATGGCTGGCCCTCTCGGGGTTCGATACCGAGACATTTCCCTCTGCGGAGGACGCGCTGAAAAGCGTCGGTACCGACTACCCCGGTGTGGTGGTCTCCGACATCCGGATGCCCGGCATGGACGGGATGCAGTTTCTCAAGAAGCTGATGAGCCTCGATTCGGCGCTGCCGGTGATCATGATCACCGGTCACGGCGACGTGCCGCTGGCGGCGGAAGCCATGCGGGCCGGGGCCTACGACTTTCTGGAAAAGCCGTTCAACCCCGACCGGATGCCCGAGCCCGCCAACCAGGC
>JAGRMP010000309.1 GCA_020441225.1 Maritimibacter sp.
ATCCACCGGCTGTGGTACGGGCTCGTGCCCAGCGCGGCGCTCAGTTGGGGGTCCGGCGCGCCCGGCCGCGAGCCGGTCGCCGAGACCGGGCTGCGCATCGGCCGGGTGTGCCCCCTGCCCCCGGCCCCCGCACCCGGTCCGGGCCGCCCGGGCGAGACGGGCGCACAGGGCGTGCCGGGGGTGCAGATCATCGAGATCGAACCGCCGTTCCACATCCGCCTGCGCAACTGGGGCGCCGATGGCCAGGGCGTGATCGGCGCGGCCGGGGAGAGCGAGATCTTTCTCGTCGAACTCGGTCCCCAGCGGCTCGTGCTCTTCGCCCATGCGTTTTCCGCGCTGCCGCTCGGCCGCGCGCTGCTCGCCTGGCTCGACGACACGCCCGGCCGGCTGCTCGACCGGCGGCTGGCGCTGATCGAACGCCGCGCCCGGCTGGAAGATGCGCGCAGTGCCCGCGGCGCGTCCCCGGACGCGCTGGCCGCCTGGGAGGCCGATGCGGCCAGCGATGGCGACGAAGCCGCCGCGGCGCCCGAACGGAACCGCAACGCGTCCTGACGGGCTCGGGCTAAGGCCGCGCCACCGGCGCCTGCGCACCGGAACCTGTACCGGAACCTGTACTGGAACCTGAACCGGAACCTGAACCGGGGCTCTCACAGGCGTGGGAGAGCACGCGGGGGGCACGCGGGGGGCACGCGGGGGGCACGCGGGGGGCAAAGCATCCGACATCCGGATCCGCCCCCGGCAGATCCACATCCGGGCCAGCGCGCGATACCCAGCCTGGTCCGCGTCCCGATCCGCCGACCGGGCACCCGTCCGCGGGATGCACCGGCGAACGCGGGAGCCGCCCGGCCCGTCCGTACCCCACTCCTGCCCGGCGTGCGCCCCTGCCCGTCCGCAGGCGTGTTTCGCGCCGGGCCGACCACCGGCCAAGGCTGTGACCAAAGGGGCCATCGCGGGCCTGCGCCCGTTAACCCTGTCCCAATTGTTCCCGGCAAGAACAGCTTTAGAACAAATTGAGACCATTCCCCGCGGGCACACTGCATCAAAGACCGAAAACCGGACCTTTGCCATGCTGACCCGCTGTCGCCGCCACTATTACCATGACCGCCGCCGGATCGCCTTTGCGACCGTCGTGACGCTCGCCGCCGGCTTTTTCGGACGCAACATGCTGCCCGATCCGCTGCCGGTCGCGACCGAGATTCTCGTGGTCGCCTTCTTCCTCGCGACGATCCCGCTGTTCACCACGCGCTTCCGCAGCAAACGCCACTTGGTCGAACTGACCGCGATCGGCAATCTGATCGTCACCTTCTCGGGCGACATGTGGCCGGACGGCATGTACGGCTGGCACGATGTCGGCTTCCTTCTGACGCTGCAGATCCCGGTCTTTTTCGTCCTCATCGCCGGGCTCAACCTGCTGCTCTACCGGCAGTGGTCCGAAATCTACCTACCGCGGAGGAAATTCGTCGCCAGGACCAAATTGCGCAGCCAGTTGTCGCTGCACGATCTGTGGTACGGCATGGTGCCCACTCCGGGCTACATCGACTACAACCCGGACCGCGAGGTGGTTTCGATCGAATATGCGGACGCCTCGCGCAAGAACGTCCGGCTCACCACCTGGAGGCCGCCGCGCGCCGGCACCGGCGAAGCGCTGATCGCCTTCGACCGGATCGTTCCCCTGCGCTTTGCGCGGTTCACCCTGTCGGTCCTGCGCGGCACCCGCGATCCCGATGGCGAGGGCGAGACCACGATGCGGTTCGAAGACCGCGGCACATACCGGGTCATTCATATCCGCCACCGGGTGAAAAGCGCGCCTCTGCGCCGCGCCATCCTGGGGTATTTCGATGACACCTTCGGCCGGATGATGTCGGCCCGCCTCGATGCGATCGAAACCCGCATACGCTGCGGCCGCGCCACCAAGACCGTGGAGGATGTCACGGCCTGGTTCGAACCCCAGGCCCAGTTGGAGGAGGTGACCGGCGACGACGACCGCTACCGCACCCCCTACGGCCGCCGCCGCACCGACGACGAAACCCGGGTGCTACAGGCGCTCGGCCGGATCTGACCGCGCGGGGCGCGCCTCGGGGCTGTTTAGAGCGGCCCGATATCCCCCGCCGCCCTCTGGGCGTGGAAGTCGGCTTCGAAATCCGCAAATGTCCCGGCCGCGATCGCTTCCCGCATCCCCGCCATAAGCTCCTGGTAGTAATGAAGATTATGCCAGGTCAGCAACATCGAGGAGATGATCTCGCCGGAGCGGAACACGTGGTGCAGGTAGGCGCGCGAATAGTTGGAGCACGCCGGGCAGGTGCAGGCCGCGTCGAGCGGGCGCGGATCGTCGGCATGGCGGGCGTTCTTGATGTTGAGCTGCCCGCGCCGGGTCCAGGCCTGGCCGGTGCGCCCCGAACGCGACGGCAGCACGCAATCCATCATGTCGACCCCGCGCTTCACCGCGCCGAGGATGTCGTCGGGCTTGCCCACGCCCATCAGGTAGCGCGGCCGGTCCTCGGGCAGCATTCCCGGCGCATAGTCGAGCACGCCGAACATCGCCTCCTGCCCCTCGCCCACCGCGAGCCCGCCGATGGCATAGCCGTCGAAGCCGATTTCCGTCAGCGCCGCGGCGCTCTCTTCGCGCAGTTCCCGGGTCACGCCGCCCTGCTGGATGCCGAAGAGCGCGTGCCCCGGCCGGTCGCCGAAGGCCGCTTTCGACCGCACCGCCCAGCGCATCGACAGCCGCATGCTCTCGGCCACGACCTTTTCCTCGGCGGGCAGCGCCGGGCATTCGTCGAAGGCCATGACGATGTCGGAGCCGAGGAGCATCTGGATCTCCATCGAACGCTCGGGGGTGAGCATGTGTTTCGAGCCGTCGATATGCGAGCGGAAGGTCACCCCGTCTTCGGTGAGCTTCCGGAGCTCGGCGAGGCTCATCACCTGGAAGCCGCCCGAGTCGGTCAGGATCGGACGCGACCAGTTCATGAAACTGTGCAGGCCCCCCAGCCGCGCCACCCGCTCGGCACCCGGCCGTAGCATCAGGTGATAGGTGTTGCCGA
>JAGRMP010000310.1 GCA_020441225.1 Maritimibacter sp.
CCGGCATGGGGTCCGACGTGACCGGCACCTCCTCGATCATAACCCTCCTGCACGACGACGCGTTGGTCGATCCCCAGGTGTCCAACGTGCTCACGCCGAATGGCGTCTGGGGGGTGATGACCCTGCTCGAAGCCGGCGGCGACGCCGTGCGCTGGGCGCGGCGCGCGCTCCACGACAACCGCCGCAGCTACGAGGAGGTCGCCGAGCTTGCCACCCATGCCCCGCCCGGCGCCGGCGGGCTGTTCTTCCTGCCCTACCTCTCCGGCGAGCGGGTGGCCGAAAAGCACAATTCCCGCGCCCAGTTCTTCGGCCTCAAGGCCGAGACCGGCCTCGCCGATCTCCACCGTGCGGTGCTGGAGGGCGTGGTGTTCTCGGTGCGGCGCGTGCTCGACGCCCTGCCCGACGGCATGGCCCGCCCGGATCGGATCGTTGCCGCGTCCGGTGGCGCGAAATCGGCGCTGTGGCTGAAGATCAAGGCCTCGATGTACCGCGTGCCCTATGTGGTGCCGGAAGAGCTCGAATGCGGCGTGGTCGGCGCGGCGGCGCTGATGGCGGCCTCGACCGGCGACGCGCCGGACATCGAGACCGCAGTCGCGCGGATGGTCCGGTTCGAGACCGAGATCCAGCCCGATCCGCACTGGGCCGACCTCTACGACCGGATGATGCCGATCTACGCCCGCCTCTACGAAAGCTCCAAAGCCTATTGGGACGACCTCGACGCGCTATGACCTTCGCTGCCATCCTCTGGGATCTCGACGGTACGCTGGTCGACAGCGAGCCCGCCCATGCCGCCGCTTTCGACGCCGCGCTGGCCGAGCTCGGGCTTTCGGTGCAGCCGGACTTCCACGCCCGGATGCTCGGCGTGAACGAGGCGGGCGTCTACGAGGCCCTGGTCGCCGAAACCGGCGCCGTCATAAGCCGGGCTGACTGGAGCCGGCGCAAGTGGTCGCATTACCAGCGCCATGCCGCGGCGATCCGGCGCCGCGCGGGCGTGGCCGACGTGGCCGTCGCGTTGTCCGCACGCGGCATCCCGGCCGCAGTGGTCTCGAACTCCACCGCCGACGAGGTGGCCGTCGCGCTGGTCGCCACCGGTCTCGGCCCCGTCTTTGCAACCACCGTCAGTTTCGCCGATGTCAGCCGCGGCAAGCCCGACCCCGAAGGCTACCTCCTCGGGGCGCAGCGCCTCGGCGTACCTCCCGCCGCCTGCCTGGTGGTCGAAGACAGCCCTGTCGGCGCCGCCGCCGGCCAGGCTGCGGGCATGGGGGTGATCTTTCATCCCCAGGCCGCACACCCTGATCCCGTCGCCGCCGCGCCCGGAGCGCGCTACCTCGCGCCCGGCAGCGCACTCGGAGCGCTCATCGCACATGCCATGACCACTGGAGACCTCGTATGACCGACATCCCAAGCCTGCCGCTGTCCGACGGCCATAAGATTCCCCAGCTCGGGACGGGCGTGTGGCAGATTCCGGATGCGCAAACCGGGGCCGTCGTGGCTTCGGCGATCGAAAAGGGCTACCGGCTGATCGACGGTGCCTTCATCTACGGAAACGAGGCCGGACTTGGCGAAGGCGTGCGCCTTGCGGGCGTACCACGCGGCGCGCTGTTCATCACCACCAAGGTCTGGAACGCCGACCAGGGCCGCGCGGCGGCACGCGCTTCTGTCGCCCGCTCGCTCGAGACGATGGGGCTCGACTATCTCGACCTCGTGCTGATCCACTGGCCCTGCCCCGGGAAGGGCCGCTACGTCGAGACCTGGGAAGCGCTCATCGAGATGCAATCCGAGGGGCTGATGCGCTCGATCGGCGTGTCCAACTTCAACCCGGACCACCTCGACCGGATCATCGACGCCACCGGGGTCAAGCCGGTCCTGAACCAGATCGAGGTCAACCCGAAGATGGCCAACCGCGCGCTGCGCGCCGCCAATGCCGCGCGCGGCGTCCTCACCCAGGGATGGACGCCGCTCGGCGAAGGCAAGACCTTCGATTTCCCGCAGATCGCCGACATCTGCACGCGCACCGGCAAGAGCCCGACCCAGGTGACCCTGCGCTGGCACATGCAGCTCGGCCATTCCACCGTGCCGCGCGCCGCCAACCCCGCGCACCAGGCGGAAAACCTCGACATTTTCGATTTCGAGCTCACCGAGGACGAGATGGCGGCCATCGCCACGCTCGACTGGAACGCGCGTTGCGGCCCCGACCCGCTGTTTTTCGAATGGGAGTAGACCATGCAAGGTTTCGGTATTCATTCCAGCATCTGGACGATGGACTGGACCCCGGCCGCCGCGGAGCATGCCGTGGGCGAAGCCGTGCGCCACGGTTTCGATTTCGTCGAAATCGCGCTGCTGAAACCGACCGAGGTCGATACCGGCCATAGCCGCGCCCTGTTCGAGCGGGCCGGCATCGGCGCGGTGTGCTCGCTCGGTCTGCCCGAGGCCGCCTGGCCCTCGCGCGATCCGCAGGCCGGTATCGACTTCCTGAAGGTGGCGATCGACGCCGCCGCCGATATGGGCGCGGTGGCCCTGTCCGGTGTAATCTACGGCGGCATCGGCGAGCGCTCGGGACGTCCGCCCACCGAAGCGGAATACGACAACGTCGCGCATTGCCTCGACATGTCGGCCAAACACGCCCGGACCCGCGGCATAGACCTCGGCGTCGAGGCGGTAAACCGCTACGAGACCCATCTCATCAACACCGGTCGGCAGGCCGCGGACATGGTCGAACGCATCGGAGCGGCCAACATGTTCGTCCACCTCGACACCTACCACATGAACATCGAGGAAAAGGGCATCGCCCAGGGCATCCTCGCCGCCGGTGAGCACCTGCGCTACATCCATCTCTCGGAGTCCGACCGCGGCGTGCCCGGCAAGGGCAACGTGCGCTGGGACGAAATCTACGCCGCGCTCGCCGCCATCGGGTTCCGCGGTGGGCTGGCGATGGAAAGCTTCATGAACATGCCCGAGGAACTCGCCTGGGGCCTGTCGGTCTGGCGCCCCGTGGCCGACAGCACCGAAGAAGTGATCGGCGAGGGCCTGATGTTCCTGCGCGGCAAGGCCGAGCAATATGCGCTGATCGAGAAACGGGGCAAGGCATGATCCCGGTGCTGGCCGTCCAAGACCCTGACCGCGCCCGCGAGATGCTGGCCCGGGTATTCGGGTTTGTGCCCGGCGGCAACGGGTGCATGGAGTTCGGCGGGCAGTCCGTCGCGGTGGTCCATGCCGGTGACGTGCCGAACGGCATGCTCCGGATCCCGCTCGATCACGTCGCTTTCGCGGTATCCGATGCCGACGAGACCTGCGCGGCCTATCTGGCGCGCGACGGGCACCTGGCCCGGGCGTTCACCCCGGACGGACCGCGGGACATCCCCGAGTTCTGGGACAATGGCGTGCGCTTCGTCTTCTTCGATGGCCCGGACGGCTGGCCGCTGGAGTTCTGCGCGAAGAAAGGCACGCCTGGCCGCGCGGGCCACGATCACTTCGCCATCCGCACGGCGGACATTGGGGCCGACGAGGCGCGGCTCAGCTCCATCGGCGCCACGCCGGTGGCGCACCATCGGCTCAGCTCCGAAACCGGGTCGGTCGAGGTGCGGTTCCTGGCGCTTGGCACGGACATGTTCGAAGTGTTCGACGAAGGACCGCATCCTGACGTCGACCCGGACCGCGGCTGGATCGGGCTGCTTCGGTCAGTGCCCCGATAAGACCTTTCGGACCTATCTCCGACGTCGCCGGACCGGCGGTCCGCCACGCAGGAGGTGCAGCCCCCGCAGCGAGCGAGGCCGCGAAACGACGGACCGGAGACCCGTCTCGAAGGTCGTTCACTTCGTGAAGGTCGAAGCGGACCTGGCAGCGGTCGAAGTCGATGTCGGGCGCGACCCTGAGCGCCCGCTCGATCCGCCGGTCGTGCTCCAGCGCGATGATGGCGCCGCGAACGGTCTGGCCCTTTTCGGCAAGCTCTGACAGCACATGACCCATGTAACGCTGGACCGGTCCGACAACCTTGTCGTTGGCCCGCCCCCGCGCCAGCTCCACCACATGCGTCTCCTTGCCATCCTTGCTCCGCGCCAGGATGTCGACGGGGCCGGTGTCCGATGGGTATTGCCGCCCGATCGCTTCGCCGTCTTCAGTGTAGATATCCTGTGCCTTGCCCAGCAGGGTCTGTGGCCAGTTGGCGACCGGAAAGTCCCCAAGGTGCTTTTCGCGCGCGACCACCGACGGGTCTTCGACGATCTCGTCGGGAACCACCCGATCCGGCGCCCACAGGCCCCCGACGATGGCCTCGATCTCTTCGGCGTGTGTCTCAACCGAGATCACCGAGCCGATGGACCCGACCGAATTATGCAGGCCCTCGCTCAAGTCGCTGCGTTGGACAGTCACGCCATACCAATGGACGGGGCGCTTGTGCGGCCACCCGTACCCCCGGGTCGCAGACGTAGTCGCCGGAGATCGCGCCGAAATGCTGGTACCCGTCCCCGAATGAGGCGCGGGTGCTGGCCCGGCGCTGAGCGGGCGCGGGAGAACAGCCCGGAAACGGCTTGTTCCCGGCCCTTCGCAAGTCGGCGCCGGGGTGGCACTCCGGTTTGCTTGAGGCCTGATCTTCTTCTGTTTTTCAAAGCCGGGGTGGCGGGGGGGATGGATCTGGTGTCCAACCGTCTCTGGCCGCAGCCCGTGCCTGTCCGAGTGTCGGACCCGCCTGCCAAGTTTTTTTTGTCGCCAAAAGGTCCGGACAAATGCCGTTCGACAGGGAGTACGCGAAGATCCAGATCGCGGATAGGGCGGCCATTGGATCAAGCAGGTTCGACAATTCCGCGCGCGTCTTGTCGGACCAGCAGAAATGAAGCGTCCTTCGGCGACGTGCAGTGGGTTCGGCAACGAGGCGGTCGCAGCCAGCTCCAGTGTTGTCGAGCCGGTGCTACCGGACGCCAGCACCACAGGCACACCGTCCCCGTCGGTGTCGGGACAGCGAAAAACGGATGCCGCAGATGTCGAGAATGTCGGCCTTCAATTCGCCTTTCCTTCGTCTATGGCCGCAGCGAGCAGCTTCTTCATTGCCAGGGGTTCGCGCCGCCCGTGCGCCCGCCAGAACCCGACGATGCCGTCCGGCAGATAGAGGGCGAAACCGATTGCCACCAAGCCGATACCGGCCAGGTACCAGGCGCCGAAGTCGCCAAAAACTTCCTGCAATGCGAAGAACAGGAGCGCTCCAAGGATAGGTCCGGTGAAGGTGCCCAATCCCCCCACCAGCACCATGAACAGCATGAACACCGACCATTGAACCCCGAAGGCGGTGCGCGGCTGGAAGGTAATCGCGGAGGCCAGCCAAAGCGTGCCGGCGAGCGCACAACCGAAAGCCGCCGCAAGATAGACCAGGCGCTTGACCCGCATCGTCGAGATGCCGACAGAGGCCGCGGCCTCCTCGTCGTCGCGGATTGCCTGGGCCTCGGCCCCGACCCCACCGCGGAGCAGCCGCCAGGTCAACACCGACATCACCGCGACCGATACCAGAGCCGCAAAGTAGATTGCGTTGCGTCGCAGATCGGGGTCGTAGGCGTTGAGGGCCACCAGTGAGGTGCCGGTCTCGCCCTGGATCAGCGGGTCGAATGAAACCAGCGACCGGATCACTTCGGCCAGCACCCAGGTCGAGATGGCGAATTCGCCGGGCTTCATGCGCAGTACGAACCAGCTCAGCACCCAGGCGGCGGCGAGCGTGACGGCGGCGCCGGCGAAGACCGCTGCGAAGGGCGGCAGGCCTGCTTCGACCATGCGCACCATGGCGTAGCCGCCGAGGCCCACGAAGGCCTGCTGGCCGACCGAGACCAGACCCGCATAGCCCGCCATCAGGTTCCACATCACCGCGAGCACGAGGTAGACGAACAGCAGTGTGAGCTTGTCAACCAGCAGCGCAGAGCCGAGGAACGGCAGGCAGGCCAGCACGGTGAAACCGGCGGCGGCGGTCCAGATCAGCGCCCGGTCGGCCTTGGGAAGCGGCAGCAGTTGGGGCTCGGTCATGGTGCGGTCCTCCCGGTGTCGGCGCGACGTTTCGGTGGGTGCAGCACCGCATGAATCAACCCGTGCCAACTGCCGTGGCTTGCCGCGGCGTCGCGCGCCAAGCGCGTGATCAGAACGAAGAGAAAAAGGCAGTGCCCGGCCAACACGGAGAATTGCGCCGAGATCGTGCCGCCCACGGCTTGCGCGACCCCCAGCGAGACCCCGCCGATGAGCGTGCCCCGCAGCGAGCCGATACCGCCGATGACCACCGCCTCGAAGGCGAAGATGAGCTGCATCGGTCCGGCGTAGGGGGTGACCTGTGCGCGCATGGCGAAGAAGATGCCCGCGAGCCCCGCCAGCGCCACCGCCATGGCAGCCGCAGCGCGGTGGGCGCGAGCGGCATCCACGCCGCAGAGCTCTGCCGCTTCGCTGTCGGTTGCGGTGGCGCGGATCGCCCGGCCCAACCGGGTGCGGGTCAGAACGAGGTGCAGCGCGCCAAGCAACGCGACAGCGGTCACGAAGGTATAGACCGGAAGCTCGCCGACGATGATCCCGCCGGGCAGGGTCCAGCCCGACCAACTCAGCGCGCCGATATGAGCGCCGAGCGACCTGGTGTCGGAGCCGAAGGCGGCGAACATGCCGTTCTGCAGCGCCGCGCCGAGGCCGATGGTCGTGAGGATCGGCACCAGGAAACCGCCGCGGATGGCGCGTTCGAAGACAAGCGCCTGCATCGCCCAGCCGAGCCCTGCCATCACCGGCAGCACCAGTACGATCGCCCAGATCACCGGCAGACCCAGCCCCTGCACCGCCCAAAGCGCGAGCATCGCGCCGAGGACCGCCATGTCGCCATGCGCAAGGTTGATGAAGCGCACCACGCCGAACATCAGCGACAGCCCCGCGGCGAGCAGGGCGAAATAGCCGCCCAGCAGGATGCCCTGGATCAAGGCGTCAAGCATCTTTTGTCTCCTTTGCGGCCCCGTCGGGTGTGTGAATGCCGAAATAGGCGTTGGTGATCTGGTCGCGGGTCAGATCTGCAGGGGCGCCGTCTAGCTCGAGCCTGCCCTCGGCCATGCAGAGGACCCGGGTCGAGAACGCCATTGCCCGGGCGATATCCTGCTCGACAAGGATCATCGTCATCTCGCCGCGCACCCGCGCGAGCGATTGATAGACGAGATCGACCGCGGCGGGAGAGAGCCCCAGCGACACCTCGTCGAGCAGGATCAGGGAGGGGTTGGCCATCAGGGCGCGCCCGATGGCAACCGCCTGGCGTTGCCCGCCCGACAGCCCGCCGGCCGGCTGGGACAGGAGCGGCGCGACCTGCGGCAGCGCGTCGAGCACGGTGTCGAACGTCCATCGGCCAGAGCGCCCGTTCTCGCCGGCGAGCGCCAGGTTCTCCCGCACGGTCATGTCGGCAAACAGCCGCCGGCCCTCGGGCGCCATCGCGATGCCCGCGCGCACCCGCTCGTGGGCGCGAAGCCCGCCGATATTCGCCCCGTTGAACGTGAGCGTGCCGCCGGCCAGCGGATGGGCCCCCGCCAACACCCGCATCAACGTGGTCTTCCCCGCACCATTGGCACCAATCAACGAGACCACCTCGGCCTCGGCCACGTCGAGCGTGAGCGGATGCACCGCCGTGAGCAACTCGTAGCGCGCTTCGATCGCGCTCAACCCCAGAACAGTCATTCCGGTGAACTCCCCAGATAGGCTTTCTGCACCTCGGGGTGGGCCATGACCTCGGATGGATCGCCCTCGGCCAACACCCGCCCCTCGGCCATGCAGACCAGCCGGGTGATGACCCGCATCAGCGCGTGCAGGATATGCTCGATCCAGACCACGGTGAGACCGCCCGCCAGCAACCGCTGGATGAGCTCGACCAGGGCGACGATCTCACCCTCGGTCAGCCCGCCGCCGATCTCGTCCAACAGGATGAGCCGTGGCCCGGTGGCCAGCGCACGTGCCACTTCCAACCGTTTGCGATCGAGCAGGCCAAGGGTTCCGGCGGGGTGGTTGGCGAGCTCCGCGAGCCCGGTCTGCTCCAGCACTTCGACAGCGCGGGCCACCGCCGCCTTTTCCTCGAGACAGCCGCCGGCGCGGCCCGAGACGAGAACGTTTTCGAACACCGACAGCCCGGTGAACGGCCGCGGCACCTGATAGGTGCGCGCCAGCCCCATCCGGCAGCGCTCGGCGGCCGAATGGCCCTCGATATCATGCCCCGCGAACCGAATCTCGCCGGCGCTAGCCGGAAATGTCCCCGCCAGCGCACCGAACAGCGTCGTCTTGCCGGCCCCGTTGGGGCCGACAACCCCCACGGCCTCGCCCGGGCAGACGTGAAAATCCACCTCGTGAAGCACCTTGAAACCGCCGTAGCTCTTGGACACGCCCCGGGCGGTCAAGAGCGCCCCGGTCTCGGCCGTGGACCTCTGCATGGCTCAGCCCGGCAACTTGTAGGCGGTCATCGCCGCGGTGGTCGGGACCTCGGGGTGATCGGCGTTCGACACTACGTCGAGCTGGTACTCCCAGGGGCCATCGGCGGCCTGGTTCCACTGCACCCCGACGAGATGGGTCTCGCAGCAATTCGACACGGCACTGCCGAGGGTGCCGCCCGAGAAGTCGATCGGCCCGACGGCGGTGTTGCATTCGAGCCCCGCCATTGCACCGGCGATGGCGGGCTTGTCCTTGGGCGCACCGGAGGCGACGAGGGTCGCGACGGCGGCATCGAACAGCGAGGCGGTGGCGCCCACCTGCTGGTTCCACTGCTTGCCCGAGGCCGCTTCATAGCCGGCCGCGATCTCGGCGGAGGTCATGCCGAGGGCCGGCGAGGAGAACGGGAAGTTCGGGTGCCAGTAGGCGCCGGCGTGCAGCCCGTTGCCGAGCGGGCCCATGGCCTCGAGCTCGGCGGCGAACAGGCCGGCCTTGGCCATCTGCATGATCCTGGTCTGTGCCGCGAGCCCCTGCTGAGCGGCCTGGCGCCAGAACACCGGGAAATCGGGCGGGAACGGAAAGGCGTTGACGATCTCCACGCCCGCATCCTTGAACGCCTTGATATGCTTGGTAAAGTCCGCGCTCATGTTTTCGTAGGGGCCCGGGTCGATACAGTCCCAGCCCGCCTCCTGCAGCGCTGGCATCAGGGCACTGCGGATGGCGTTGCCGTCGGCATCGTTGGGCATCAGCATGCCGACCTTCCTGTTGGTGTCGAGCTGCGACCACTGGTCGGTGTAGAGGGTGACGAAATTCGAGGTGCCGAAGCAGAAATGGTAGGTCCATTTGAAGGTCTGCTCGCCGGGCTTGCCGCCACGGCCAAAATAGAAGCTCTCCCACGGCGCCGTCGTGGACAGGCACGGCATGCCGGCAGCTTCGCAGGCGTCGGCGACCGGGTTCACGGTCTCGGGGGTCGAGGCGGTGATCATCAGGTCGATGTTCGCGCCGTTGATCAGGTCCTTGGTGACCTGGCTGGCGCGCACCGGGTCGGATTGGGTGTCGCCGAGCACCACCTCGACGGCGTAGCGTTTGCCGCCGATGTCGAGCCCATCCGCGAGGTTGGCCTGGAGTTTTTCGATCAGGAAAGCGTCGCCCTCGCCGAAGATCCCGAGCGGGCCCGAGCGTGGGCCGACGAAACCGATCCGAATGGTATCCTCCGCGGCCGCGAAAGCGCGGGTCGCGAAGGCGGGCACGGTCGCGGCGAGACCCGCGGTGCCGAGCATCCGGTTGAAGCAACGACGCGACAGAAATCCCCGTTCCTTGGTGTTGTACATGTTTTCCTCCCTTGGTTGATCGGCACCCGCCGACTTCTTCTTTCGCTGGCCCGCGTCCCGGATCAGACGAGACGACCGCGCAAAAACGCGCCGGCCTCGTCGATCGAGCCCATTCCTTCTTCGAGGAACGGAGCGAAAAGCTGGTGGTTGTGGCACATGCCGTCCCAGACCTTGAACGCGACGTCGACGCCCGCGGCGCGCATGTTGTCCGCCAAAGTTTCACTGTCGGACCGCAACAGCTCCCAACTGCCGACGTGGATGAGGGTCGGCGGCAATCCGGACATGTCGGCATAGAACGGCGTGGCTTCAGGTGACCTGCGGTCGCGCTCGCCGAGAAGCAGCATGTTGAACACGTCCATCAGGTGCCGGTCGACCAATGGCGCGTCGGCGTTTTCCCGATGCGATGCCCCGTCGCCCGCAAGATCGAGCGCTGGCGACATCAGCATCAGCGCGGCCGGCAGGTCCGCGCCTCTGTCTCGCCCTCGAACCGCCGCGGCGAGCGCCATGTTGCCGCCAGCGGAATCGCCCGCAAGGCACATGTTTTTTGGCAGATAGCCCGCCTCCAGGGCCCATTCCCAGGCCGCGTAGACGTCGTCATGACTGGCAGGGGCCGGGTTCTCCGGCGCAAGACGATACTGCACCGAGAGCACGGTGATCCCCGCCGCACGGGCGAGGTTGGAAGTGATCACCCGGTGCGACCGCGGGGTACCGAACAGCCAGCCACCGCCGTGGACGTAGAGGATCAACTTGTGGTCCGGCGCGCCGTCCGGCCGCAGGAACTCGCATTCCTGCCCGTTGATCTCCACCGGCTCGACCGAAACGTTTTCGGCCACCGGCGTGGGCGCCATCATCGCCTCGAACCAGCTCCGCATCTCCGCCGGACCGCCGTTCTCGGGCGGCGGGTTCTGCGCGCGGATCTCGAGGACCTGGTGTAAATGCTCTATTGGCATATGTGTCTCCGTTGTTCTTTCACGTTCTCCGGCCGAAGCGGCACCCGCGCCGGCCGCTACCCCTGGCCGATTCTGACGATCGGCTTGATTGCAATGCCCTTGTGGCTGTCCTCGATCGCCCGGTTGATCTCGTCGAACGGGTAGAAGGTCACCAGCCGGTCGAAGGGGAAATCGCCCGCCTGCCACAGCGCGATCAGCTCCGGGATGAAACGGTCGGGCTGCGAGGCGCCCTCGACCACACCGATGAGTTTCTTGCCGGACGACATGAAATCGGTGTTGTCGACACAGATCTGGCTCTCGGGCATCGGAGCGCCAAGCACGGCACAGGTGCCACGCGGGGCGAGCGCATCGACCGCCTGGCGGATCACCGGCGGCAGGCCGGTGGTGTCGAGCGCGTAGTCGACGCCGAAACCGCCTGCCGCGCGGATGGTGCCGACCACGCCCTCTGCGGCGGCGTTGACACTGTGGGTCGCGCCTAGCTCGCGGGCGACCTCCAGCCTCGCGTCGTTGAGGTCGACGGCGATGATCGTTGCGGCGCCCTTGGCCTTGGCCGCCATCACCGCCGACAGCCCGACCGAGCCCGCGCCGAAGACGACGAAGCTTTTGCCGGCCGCGACTTTGAGCGCGTTCATCACCGCGCCCGCGCCGGTCTGGATACCGCAGGCGAGCGGCCCGAGCAGGTCTAGCTGCGCGTCTTCGGGCACCTTCACCACGTTGACACTGTGACACAGCGCATGGGTGGCGAAGGAGCTCTGGCCGAAGAAATTGGAATGGATCTTCTCGGCGCCTTTCGACAGCGCGACGCTCTCGTCGGGCCGGGTAGCGAAAAAGTTGCGCGGGAAGAACTCGTAGCAATAGGCGGGCTCGTCGTCGGCGCAGGACGGGCAGCTGCCGCAGGAGTTGAAGGTCATGACCACATGGTCGCCGGGCTTCACCTTGGTGACGGCGGCGCCCACCTTCTCGACCACCCCGGCCCCCTCGTGCCCCAAGACCGCGGGCATCGGTGTGGGAAGGTGGCCGGCCATGACCACGAGGTCGGTGTGGCAGACCCCGGTGGCGACGACCTTCACGAGGATCTCATCGTCGCGCGGGTCTTCGAGCTCCAGTTCTTCGAGGCTCAGTTCTTCGCCCGCCCCGTGGGCGACCGCTGCTTTGATCTTCATCTTTTATCTCCTCAAAACGGGTAGACGCGCGGCTCGGCCAGCGTGGTGATCCAGACCCATTGGGTGAATTCCTCCCAGATCGCCGGGCCCGAGATCCGGGTGCCGTTACCCGAGCGACCGCGGCCGCCGAACGGCGCGAACGGGCTCGCGGTCACGGTCTGGTCGTTGATGTGCAGATGGCCGACCTTCAGCCGGTCGCCGAGGCGCCGGGCGCGGCCGGTATCCTTGGCGATGATCCCGGCGGCGAGGCCGAAGCCGGTGGAATTGACCATCTCGACCAGCGCGTCTTCGTCCTCATAGGCGACGACGACCGCGACCGGGCCGAAGATTTCTTCGTCGAAGGCGCGCATGCCGGGGGTGACGCCCGCGAGCACCGTGGCGGGGTACATCGTACCCTCCGCCTTGCCGCCCGCAAGCAGCCGCGCCCCCCTTGCAACCGCATCGTCGACGATGCCCTGCACCCGGCTGACTTCCTGCCCGGCGATCAGCGGCCCCAGCGCGCATTGGTCGGTGGCGGGATTGCCCACGGGCAGGTGCCCGGCCTTGGCCGCCAACGCCTCGGCCAACGTGTCGGCCATCGCGCTGGGCGCCATGACGAGCCCGGTCGCCATGCAGATCTGCCCCTGATGCAACCAGGCCCCCCAGGCGGCGTTGGAGGCGGCGGCGTCTAAATCGGCATCGTCCTGGATCACCAGTGCGTTCTTGCCGCCCAGCTCGAGCTGCACCCGCTTGAGGTTGCGCCCGCAGGCCTCGCCGACCTTCGCGCCCACTTCGGGTGAGCCGGTGAAGGAAACCATGGCGATATTGGGGTCCTCGCACATCGCTCCCCCGACATCGCCGCCGCCGGGCACGATCTGGAGGAGGTCCTTCGGCAGGCCCGCGTCCTCGAACACGCGCGCGATGATCACGCCGCCGGTGATCGGAGTGCGCGGGTCGGGCTTGTGCACCACCGCGTTGCCGGTGGCGAGCGCGGCGGCAATGGCGCGGATCGACAGGATCAGCGGGAAGTTGAACGGCGAGATGACTCCGACCACGCCGTGGGCAACCCGCACAAGCTCTTCGTGACGGCCGTCGAGGCTCGGGATGATGCGCCCCTGCGGCTCGACCGCGGCGGCGGCGGCGGCGCGCAGAAAACCGGCGCTGTGCTCGATCTCGATCCCGGCCTTGGGCGGGATCGACCCGGTCTCGCGGATGATCCAGGGGATCAGCTCGTCGCCGTTGGCATCGAGGATGTCGGCGGCCCGGTTGAGCAGCGCGGCACGCAGATGCGCCGGCGTCGCCTCCCAACCGGGCTGGGCCGCAGCGGCGGCGGCGGCCGCACGGGCCACGTCGTCGGCATTGGCCTTACCGACACGGGCGACGAATCTGCCGTCGGCCGGTGCGGTCACTTCCACTTCGCCGGCGCTCGATGCCGTCCAGCCGCCAACAAAGACCTTGCCGCTCCAGCGCGGCGTATCGAGAAAGTTGTGAGTGTCGCCGTCCATGTGCCTCTCCTCCTGTTCGGGGGGAGGCGCCAGGCACAGCTCTCCTGCGACCTGCCGCAGCAGATCTCCGGAGCGCGACCCATGCTGATTCCTCCCTGATGTGGCGATGTTGTCGTTGATGAATCATTGCGCAACGGATTTCGTGCATTCGGCGCTGAATGGGCGTAATACTATGTTCTAGAGCGATATTTCTGGATGTCATGAAGTGTTCGTAGATTCATGAAATAATGACAACCCTCGGATAGCTTCATGAAATCCAAGAAATCAACCAACCGCATCTCTCTCACCGAAGCCTCGCGCCGCGCCCCGCGCATGCTTGCGCGCGGCGATTCGGCTCTGCTCGAGGAAGGCGCGCCGCCGACCCTCGCCGACCTTGCCGGCGCGCTGCAATTCGCTCTCGGGGACGGCCGCATCTGGCTCAATGACGAGCGCATGGTCCTGATGCAGACCCGGGTCTTCGGCCATTTGCGCCGCGAGATAATCGACGCACTCGGGTTCGGTTCCGCCCGCGCACTGTTTCTCCGCGCCGGGTGGCAGCAGGGCAAGATGTATGCCGATCTCCTGCGCAAACGCTTCCACCAGGATGATCTGACCGCCGCTCTGGCCGCCGGACCGCGGCTGCACACGATGGAAGGTTGGGTCAAGGTGACCACCAAGCGCTTCGAGTTCGACCTCGCAACCGGCCACTATCACGGCGAGTTCCACTGGCACGACAGCACCGAGGCGTCCGAACACCTGAGCCACCATGGTGTCGCCGATTGTCCAGTTTGCTGGATGCAGGTCGGCGCGCCCTCCGGCTTCACCAGCACGCTTTTCGGCCATCCGGTCATCTTTCGCGAGGTGGAATGTGCCGGCCAGGGCGCCGAACGCTGTGTGGTCATCGGGCGCAATGCCGAGGAATGGCAGGGCGAGGTGCCCGAGCTGGAAATCTTCGGGCTTTCCACCCCGCGAGGCCGGAGCAAGCCGTGGACCCCGCCGGTCGATCTTCCGCCCGAGGCGCCGCCTGAGGTCCCGCATGCGATTATCGGCAAGTCGGTCTCGATCGAACGCGCCCGGCGACTGCTGGAACGCGTCGCGGGTTATGACCAGCCGGTGATGTTCCTCGGCGAGCCCGGCACCGGCAAGGAGCTGTTCGCGCGCCGCCTGCACGAATTGGGCCGCACCCCGGCCGGGCCATTCGTCGCGATCAATTGCGGCATGTACGTTACGTCCGGGGCCGAACGGACGCAGTTCGCCGAGGCGGGGTCGTTCCGGGACGCTGCCGGTGGCACTTTGTTCCTCAACGACGTTCTGGCCTTGCCGTTGTCCACCCAGGGACGCCTTGCCGCGGAGCTCGCACGCCTCGACGAAGAGGGCGGCGCACCGCGCATTGTCTCGGCCAGTGGCGGCGACCCGCGCGCGGTCCTCGACAGCGGCGGGTTCCGGGCAGATCTGTTCTATCGTCTGTCGTTGTTGCCGATCGCCATCCCTCCGCTGCGCCAGCGACGAGACGATCTGCCCATGCTGATCGAGCATCTCCTGCGCCGTCATGCCCGGACCCATCGAAAGCCGATCCGCGCCATCGGCGGTGCCGCGATGGATCTTCTGCTGCGTTACGACTACCCGGGCAACGTGCGCGAATTGTCGAACATGCTCGAACGCGGCGTGATCTACGCCGAACCCGGCGGCGATCTGGACATGTCGCATATCTTCACCGGCGTCGAAGAAACGCCGGAATTCGTCGACGGCTTGCACCGCTCCGGAAAGATAGTCCGGCGCACCGCCAGTGGCGCAGAGGCCGGCACGCGCAGATTCGAGGAGCTAGAAGCCGAGACCTATGCCCGAGCCTTGGAGGAGGCGGGCGGCAATGTTTCCGCTGCCGCCCGTGCGTTGGGGCTGTCACGCGCAACGCTCGACTACCGCCTGAACAAACACGCGATCACGCCGGCGCGGAGGGCGAAACCGAGATAGACCGGATACAGGAAACCTTCGGCGCGGCTTAGCTCCCGACACCGGCGGATCGCTCGACGTCCCGTCTGCGCCGCGATCATTCCGCGGGGTGGACGTGAGGCTCACTGTCATCGTGATCCATTGCGACAACGCGGAACCCGCGCGTTGTCTCAACCCTCTGCCTCGCCATGGCAACACACCCTTGCGCGCAGAGTTGGTCCCTTCGAACATTGCGGTGTTCTGTTGCGTGGCCTGGTCCACCGACCCTACCTTCCGATTGACCTTGCCGATCCCGGTGGACGGCTCGGCGGCCGAAGCCGCTGTCTCAGACAAGCGCGCCGTTTCCCGAGTCCGCGTCGTAATTGCGTTGGGTGGCCGTGTTTGCATCCTCTTTTCGAAGCATCTGCATATGCATCCCGGGCGAAGCGCGTTCGGTCATGTTCAGGCGCCCGGTTTCCGGCATGGTTTCGTCGGCGAGGCTCTGCAAATGCCGCCGCATGTTGCGCATCCCGGCGAGCGCGGCTCCCGTTGTGGCCAGACGAGCCGACACCAGAACGAAAACCATGGGGATTCCCCTGAGGCGGAGGCCGGAACTGCAGAAAACGCGGGAGCATCGTGCTCTCCCGGAAGCGATGGGATGGTATCGACATCGGCCACGCAGGCCCCGATGGCGCCGAACCGCGCGTACCGGATCTCACCCTGTTTCGGCCAAAGCTCGGCGTAGACCTTGCCGTGGCGCGGCTTGTGGCTAACGCCGTGGCCGCCGGTTTGATGCGCGCCAAGGGGCAAACGAGGACATGTCGAAATGCCTACCGGACCACCGCGCAGCTCGAGCTAGTGCCGATCGGTCGCAAGCCGCCCCGGCCCGGCTCGCAAGCCGTACAGGCGGCTGGCCAGATCGAGCGCGCCGTCAAGCGCGGTGCCCCTGGGGCTCCTGAGCCGGGCCTGGCTCGCCGTATCGAGACGCGACCCGTAGCGCGGCCCGACGCCCCCGTCAGCCAGATGACCTCGTCGCCCGCGAGCCCCGCCGCCGCGATGCAGCGCGCCAGATGATCGACGCCGGCCCCGAGCAGCGCTGCCGCCTGCGGGTCGCCCGCCTCGGCACCATCAAACCCTGGGATCAAACATGAGTCCGCATCCTAGCGGGCCGGCACGCTTTCGCGCCACCCGAAACGGCCGCGAAGGGCAGCTCCGTCCAGAAACCGCGGAACCGGATCTCGCGCGTGGACGTCGGAAGTCTGATCCTTCTTTCAGCGGCTTGCCAGTTCTACCCCAGTTCTACCCCAGTTCCATCTCGCCGAGTGCCCCTGGCATCGAAGTCAATGTCTGGCACATGAGATTTTCTTTGCACGCCAATGCGTTGCAAGAAATTCACCAAATCGGCGCAGTCATCAGGTCGGGAGAAATTCGGCCCGGAGACACCACTTCCGGGCCTCTTCGCGCCGGTGCCAGTGTTCAGCCCTTCCCGCATAACCCTCGAAAACAACGAGAAATTCCGGCCGACGCCAAACGCAGAGAAACTTTTCGCGAGGGCCAGTGGCGGAGGAGGAGGGATTCGAACCCCCGGAACGCTCTCGCGCTCAACGGTTTTCAAGACCGCCGCATTCGACCACTCTGCCACTCCTCCGCGGCGATCCCCTTGCGATACATCGACCGGCTCGATTCTGAAAGTGCCGTTGCGGCGTGTCACGCGGGACGGTCGCGGCCGGCCTGCACGGCGCGGGCCTCGCAACCGGCCGCGGGGCGAAAACCCGGCCTGGGACCGGCACCGCTTGCCCGGGGGCGCGAAACCGCGCAACGCAGCGGGGCGGGCTTTTCATGCGCCGGCCAACGAGCTATTGTCGCGCCCAAGCGCGCAAAGCGCGGACAGGCAGGCAGCGCGGTCCGGGAACACCCGAAGGCCAGCGCAACGAAGGGGCAAACGATGGCAAGCGGATCCTCTCTTTCTTTGCGGGTCGTCCTGCTGCTGGGAAGCGCGCTGGCGCTTTCGGCATGCAACACGACCGATCTTCCGGGCTTTCTGTCCGGCGGCGGCGGCGGGACCACGCCGTCCGAGACCGCGACGCGGACCGTCGAACGCGACGTCGAGGCGCCGGAGGTCTTCCAGGTCAGCGACAAGGGCCTGTGGGACGGGCGTCCGTCGCTCGGCGGCGTCTGGGTCGCGCATCCGCAGGTGACCGACCCGGAGCGGGTCATCATCCGCAACGAAACCAACGGTCAATTCGTCATCGGCGTGGTCTACCGGCCGGAGCGGTCGACCCCGGGACCGAAGTTCCAGGTCTCGTCCGACGCCGCCGAGGCGCTCGAGATGCTCGCCGGCCAGCCCGCCGATCTCAGTGTGACCGCGCTGCGCCGCGAGGCCGCGCCGGTCCCGGAGGAAAAGCCCACCGCGCTGGCCGCGGCGGAACATCAGGCCGCAGACGGGGTGGCCACCAGCACGCTCGACCCGATCGCCGCCGCCTCCCAGGCGCTCGACGCCGCCGAGAGCG
>JAGRMP010000024.1 GCA_020441225.1 Maritimibacter sp.
GTCCCAAATCACCTGACGACGGACACGAAGCGGAGTCGGTAATGCGCCTGGAACTCCTCGGAACAGCGTTCGGCCGACGCCCGCAGGCGACTTCCCGGATGGTTCAAGAACAAGCCGAGCAGCTGATTTGCCGTCAACAACTCCCCTCGGGCAAGTGCGCTGCCCAAGGCGAATTTCATCGAATATGGAACGTCCCGTCCGACCCTCTCGAGAACCGGATCGTATATCGAAGGGTCATCCAGATACACTCTTGCGACCTCGATGAATTCGCCGAGGTAGCGCCTGACCGAGCCGTTGTGGCAGAACAGATCCCGTAGTCGAATGACCTCTGCAAGGATCTGGCGCCGTTCCGCCACGGGCGCATTGTCCTTCAGAAACCTGCGCTCAAGCCCATAGAAGTAGAGGAACATGTAGCCGACATCGCAGGATGGATCGGTTCCGCCCCCTGCCAACCAGTCGAGGTAGGTGGCACGGGCCGCAGGTGAGATTTCCGCGTAGCTTGGCCACCGCGGCAGCTGCATTCCCTCAGTGTCAGGGCCCATTTCCGCGACACGCAAATTCGGATTGATGACGGAGCGGCTTGGAAAGACATGGGTTCGCGTCGGACGGCCCACATACACCATTCCGTCGATATGCCGGCCGCAAATGACAATGCATCTTCCGCCCGGCACCCACCGGATTCCCATTTCCGTTGACGTACCGAATCCAGGTTCGCCCTCATGAACGTGCCGGCGCATATATTCACTGCCCATGTTCATGTTCTCTTCGGTCGGCAGTCCCGACCTCTGCACCTGAATGCTCCAGGCCGGCCAAGGAGCCATGCAAAACCGGCGGCGCCCTGTGCACGGATCGAGCCGATGGGGTCTTCGACAGGCGCGCGCCGGATCGTCTTCAGCTCCCCTCGGAGCAGCCATTGCCCGTGAGCCGCCTTGACGGTGGACGTCTCCCCAATCTGGTTCGCCTTCACCGAGACGAGCATGCCCAACAGGCCAATCGGAACCAGGCTTCGCGCAACTTCGGGGAATTTCCCGAAAACCGACGGGACCGCAGCCATACAGATAAAAAGGTGGACGATGTGGAAACAGGCAACGCTCAGAACCCTCAAATCTACAACCTTCCGCCAATCCCAACACGATCGCGCTCGCCTAAGGGTAGAGTCAAATAAGGCCAACAATATGTCCATGGGGGACGGGTGAGGTGTTTTGTCCCATAGGTTTGCTCGGCAGGGGCGCCTGCATTGGCTTGCGCGGCCCTCAAGACCTATGACCCATCGGACACGTTCATTGGAACGACAGTGGGAACAGCGCTTCGTCAGACTGGCTGGGGAACCTCAGCTCGCGCGGTTCGCCATGTGCAAAGGGTTCAACGCGGCCCCCTTCATCGAGCCCTGGACCCGGGGCCTGTCACTTGCGCTCATTCGTCTCATCGCGGGACAGACTGACTTCTGCCGGCAGCCGGTCGCGCCATTTCTCGATCTCACCCATAGCATCGGCGGACGTCGCGTCCTCACCGCGGTCGCCGTAGGATGGCGTCTGCGCAGGCGCACCGGTTTCGCCGCCCATTTCCCGCTGGCGGCCGCCGAGCGCCACTCCGGACGCCAGCCGCTCCAGGAGCGCGCGGTTCTCATCTTCCACGATGGC
>JAGRMP010000311.1:0-1536 GCA_020441225.1 Maritimibacter sp.
GACTGGAACACCATGGCGATGTCGCGTTCCTTGGGCAGCACGTCGTTGACCACCCGCCCGCCGATGGAAATCGTCCCGGCGCTGATCTGCTCGAGCCCGGCGAGCATGCGCAGCAGCGTGGACTTGCCGCAACCGGAGGGGCCGACAAGGACGACGAACTCGCCGTCCTCGATGTCGACGCTCACGCCATGCATCACCTCCGCCGAGCCGAAGCGCTTGAAGACGTTATCGATTTGTACATTGGCCACGGGTGGTCTCCCCTATTGCGGCATTTCGATCTGCATCTTCACGTCGGCCGGCGGGGCCGATGCGGCGATCTCGAATGCGCGGACGCTCTCGTTGAAGTCGAACTTCCGGGTGATCAGCGGCTTCACGTCGATCGCGCCGGAGCTCAGCATGTTCACGCAGCGCGGGAACACATGGGCATAGCGGAAGATGTTCTCGACCCGCGCCTCACGCACCATCGCGGCGCCCGAATCGTAGGCGATCGGGTCGGGCTGGCCGCCGATCATCACCACGCATCCGCCGGGGCAGAGCGGTTCGAACACGCCGGCCGCCGCCTGGGCGGAACCGGTGGCCTCGAACAGCACATCCGCGCCCCAGCCGTCGGTGAACGCCTTCACCACTTCGGCGACGTTCTGCGACTTCACGTTGATCGGGGTGATGGCCTGGCTCAGGCTCGCGGCGATCTCGAGCTTCTTCTCGGCGAGGTCGGCGACGAAGACCCGCGCGCAGCCCGCTGCCAGCGCGGCGAGCGCGGTCACGAGGCCGATGGTGCCGGCGCCGAGCACGACGCCGATATCGCCCGGTTTGATCTTGGCCTTGGTCGCGGCATGGACGCCGACCGCCAGCGGTTCGACCATCGCGGCCTCGCCGAACGAGACGTTGTCGGGCAGTTTGAAGGTGAAGGCTTCCGGATGCACGCAGGTCGGGCGCAGGATGCCGTGCACCGGCGGGGTCGCCCAGAACCGCACGTTGGGGTCGACGTTGTACATGCCGAGCTGGGTCGCGCGCGAGTTGGGGTCGGGCACGCCCGGCTCCATGCAGACGCGGTCGCCGACGGCGAGATGCGAAACCTCCGACCCGGTTTCGATCACCGTGCCGGACGCCTCGTGGCCCAGGATCATCGGCTCGTTGACCACGAAGGGTCCGATCCGGCCGTGGGTGTAGTAATGCACGTCGGAGCCGCAGATGCCGACGGTGTGGAGCTTGATGCGCACGTCATGAGGCCCGAGCACCTCTTCTTCCTTGTCGATCGACGGGAAGTCGCGCAGCGACAGATCGTCCACCTTTTCCAAAACCAGCGATTTCATGACGTTATCCTTTCCGGATGATGATAGCGGCGACCACGATCGAGATCACCACGGCGATCCAGATCGACAGCCCCAACGGCTCGAGAAACCGAAGCCAGAACAGAGAGAAGGCAACCCACAGCACCACCGAGATGAACAGCCGGTCGAACCAGTTGGTTTCGATGGGCAGGAAGCCCTCGCGTTCCTCGGGCGGTTCCGGCAGCTCGTGGATATCGACCACCGG
>JAGRMP010000311.1:1679-12642 GCA_020441225.1 Maritimibacter sp.
GCCATGATGCCCCATTCCGTCCCGGTCGTGGTGACGTATTCGCTGAGCCCGGTGGTCAGCGTGCGGGCGTTGAAATTGGTCAGCGTCGCCGCCAGCAGGTATTCGTTCCAGGCGAATACCCAGGTCAGGATCAGGGTGACGGCGAGCCCCGGGCGGCACAGCGGAAAGACCACCTCGGTGATAACCTTCCACGAGCTCGCGCCATCGACATAGGCGGCTTCGTCCAGCTCTTTGGGAATGCCGTCGACGGTGGGCCGCAGGGTCCAGATCGCGAAGGGGATGTTGAAGGTGGTGTAGACCAGGATCATGCCGATGCGGGTGTCGAGGAGGGTAAAGTCGCCGATCCGGTAGACCTGGGTGAGCAGCAGGAACAGGGGCAGCAGGAACACGGCCGGGGGCGCCATCCGGTTGGTGATGGTCCNNNNCAGAAGAAGATGCTTTCCTTGCCGCTCATGTTGAACCGCGACAGGGCGTAGACGGCGAAAAACCCGAGCGTTGTGGACAGGACCGCGTTGCCGGACGAGATCACCAGCGAGTTGACCATGTAGCTGCGCACCAGCCGGTCGTTGAGCACGTCGACGTAGTTGCCCCAATAGGCGTTGCTCACCAGCAGGTCCGGGGTGGTGAAGAGATCCACGGCCGGTTTCACCGAGATGACGAAGAGCCAGTAGATCGGGAACAGGGTCACGAAGCTGACGAGGAGCCAGATCAGGGTCGAGAGCCAGGGGAAGTTGCGTTTCATGGATCTACTTCTTCCTCGATGTGCGCGGCGCCAGCATGCTCGTGTAGAGCGCCCAGCTGAGCACGATGGTGACGTAGAGGACGATCACGGAGATGGCCGAGCCGTAGCCGTAGTTGGTCCGCGGGAACACTTCCTTGAAAATGTGCACGCCGACGTAGCGCGTGGCCGAGCCCGGGCCGCCGCCGGTGAGCATGAAGACTTCGTCAACCGTCTTGAGCGCGTCCATCAGCCGGATGAAGACCGTCGCCAGCACCGCGGGCGCGATCATCGGCAGGGTGATATGCCAGAAGATCTGGCGTTTGCCGGCGCCGTCGATCTGCGCCTGTTCGAACGGGTCGGGCGGCAGCGAGACAAGCGCGGCGATCAGGGTGAGGGTCACCAGCGGCGTCCAGTGCCAGATGTCCATGACCACCGTCGTCGCGAAGGCGGCGAAGGAGTTGGTGCCGATATTGAGGGTGAGACCGAATATCTCGTCGAGATAATGCGGGATGATGCCGATCGAGGGGGTCATCATCAGTTTCCACACCGAGCCCACGATGATCGGGGCCATGATCAGCGGCAGGGTGTGGATGGTGCGGAAAAACGCCTTGCCCGGAAACTCGCGCATGAAGGCCTGGGCGAGGAAGTAGCCCAGGATCAGCTCGCTGAGCACCGCGAAGAAGACGAAAGCGAGCGTGACGCCGAGTGAGGCGAGAAACTGCGCGTCGAACACGATCTTGCGGAAGTTGTCGGCCCAGTTGAAGACCATGTCGGGGTTGGCCGCAAACGGGTTCCAGCTGTGGAACGCAACGTAGAGCACGTAAAAGAAGGGCAACACGCCGAAGAAGAACAGAACCACAAGTGTCGGCGCCAGGAGTATCCAGCCCAGTCTGTTGGATTGCATCGCCCCACCTCCGTTGTCGTGCCGGCGTCGTCTTGGAAGACCCGCCGGCATGAGGGCGGACTTCCGGGGGAAATGGGGCCGCCGCGCCCGTGCGGCGGCGACCCCACCGGGAGGACCCTTATTTGCGGTAGCCGAGGTCGGTCAGCTCTTCTTCCGCTTTGGCCGCCATCATGTCGAGACCTTCGCCCGGCTCGAGATCGCCGGTGAGGATCTGGTAGAAGATCGGCGCAGTGGCTTCACGCACCTGGGCGTGGAACGGGTATTCCGGGGCGCCTTTGAACAGGTAGCCCTGGTCGCGCAGCATCGAGTAGTAGCCGCGCAGTTCTGCGTCGAGAGCCTGGACCTTGGGCGAGTCGTAGGTCGAGGTGAGCGTGATCCGCGGTGCGGCCACGGCCCATTCTTCCTGGACTTCCGGAAGGGCCATGAACTGCAGGAACAGCAGAGCCGCGTCCTGGTTCTTGGAGGTCACCGGCAGACCGAAGGCACCGCCGTCGTAGTAGCCGATGTAGCCTTCGCCGGCCTCGGCGGCGGCCATCACGCCGTCAGCGAGCGGCGGCAGGGCGACGCCGACGTTGCCCACGACCTTGGACTTGGTGTCATCGACCGCGATCCAGGCCGCGTTTTCACCGTAGACCAGGCCCTGTGCGGCGCGGCCGGCGGCAAAGGTGGTGCCCACCTCGGTCCAGGTCGACTGGACCGATTCCGGCGGGCGATGTCGCGCAGGTGCAGCCACCAGGCGAGCGCTTCCTTGGCTTCGTCGGAGTTCATCGTGCCGCCGTTCGCGACGGAGGCCGCGTAGTTGTTCGCCGCGTCGATACCCCAGTCGTAGACGCCGAAGGTGGGCGCGACGGATTCGAAGAACTCGTACCAGGACGCCACGTGACCGGTATGGGCCTGGGCGGTCGAGCCCCAGAGGTCCATGTCGTGATCTTCACCCCATTTGGTGAAGAACTCGGCGATCTCGGTGTATTCCTCGTGGGTCGTCGCCGGCACCAGCTCGCGTCCGGTCGCTTCCATGAAGGCCGCCTTGATTTCCGGATCTTCGAACAGGTCGGTCCGGTACAGATAGACCTTGATGAAGGCTTCCATCGGGATGCCGAACAGATCGCCGTTTTCGCCGCGGAAGTTGTCGGCGAAGCTGGTGAAGTTGGCCTCGTCGTAATTGGCCGCTTTCAGCTCGGGCTTGTCGGCCAGCGCCTTGGTCACGTCCACGAGGAAGTCGCGGGCGAGATAGGAATAGACGATGTCCTGCTCGATATAGACCATGTCATAGATGCCGGTGCCGGCTTCCATGTCCTTGATCGCCTTGTCGTACATCTGGTCCCACGAGGTGGTTTCGACATCGACGCGGATGCCGGTCAATTCCTCGAACTTGGGCGCGAGAACGTCGCCGATGAAGTTGGACGGCGGCGTCGACTCGGTCACGCCGCGCAGTTGCACGCCGTCGAACTGGGCGCCGGCTTCGGCCCACCAATCGGCGTTTTCGATCATAAGGTCCTGCGCAAATGCGGCGCCGGCCGCAACGGTAAGCGCCAGCGCGGACACGCTGACTTTCGTCATAAAGCTCATGAGTTTCCTCCCATTAGACGTGGAAGCAAGCCGCTCGGCCGTGGCGACAGCGCCACCGGGCTCGAATCGCGTCTCCTCCCGAGGCTCAGAATGCATTTGTTCGAGAAGTCGATCAAGTGTAATTTTTCAAATGTATCCATTGCCATTCATATGCATCGTGTGGCACATACGGGGGTGGCGTGTCCGCCGCGGGGCGATCGTGCCGGGAGGAGTCAAATGGGTCGTGAGGTGATCGAGGACAGCGACACGTTCGTTACCGAAGTCTGCTGGCACTACTACATCAACGGCAACACCCAGGCCGAGGTCGCGCGGATCCTCGGGGTGACCCGGCTGCGCGTGAACCAGGCGATCCAGCGGGCGAAAGCCTCCGGGATGGTCCGGATCGAGATCGACTCGCCCTTCCTGCCCCGGATCGAGATGCAGCACGCCGTCGAACAGCGTTTCGGCATCAAGCGCGCGGTCATCGCCCCGGCGAACCGGGCCGGCTACGACTTCCACGCGACCGTCGGCGCGGCGCTCGCCAGCCACGTGTCCGAGCGCCTGCGCGCCAGCGGATGGACCTCTGTCGGCGTCTCCTGGGGGATGACGCTGGAACGGGCGATCCATCACCTCGAACGCCAGTCCTATCCCGATCTCGAAGTGGTCTCGGTGCTGGGCGGCACGTCGCACGGCACGACGTTCAACTCGTTCGGCATCGCCTCGGGCCTGGCCGAGATCCTCGGCGCCCGCTACTCGATCCTGACCGCCCCGATCTATCTGTCCGAGGACATCGATCCGGATCTGTTCCTGTCGCAATACATGCTGCGGGAGCATTTCGAGAAATTCGACCGCCTCGACGCGGTGATCCTGACCTGCAGCAACATCTCGGAAAAATCCTTCCTCATTGCCTATGGCCTGCCCAAGGAGATCACCACCGACACCCTGACCCGATCCGGCGCGATCGGCGATGTTCTCGGCCATTTCCTCGATGCCGAGGGCAATTCGGTCTCTCCGGCGATCGATGCGCGGACGATCGGGATGCCGCTCGAAGCGGTGCGCAAGGTGCCGGAAAAGATCATGGCCGCCGCCGGGCCGCACAAGGTGCCGATCCTGCGCGCGGCGCTCGCGACCGGGCTGGTCGACACGCTGGTGACCGACGACGTCACCGCCGAGCTTCTTCTGGACGCAACGAAATGACCGGGCCGAGACGGATGTTTCACAGCCCCGGACCGGCCGCATCACGAAACGGAGGCTGATCATGCGTCGCTTGGGAATTCACTCGTTCGTCTGGACCGGCGGCCAGACCCAGGACGGCCTGGAGATGGCGCTGGAGAAATCGGCCGAGCACGGCTACCGCACCATCGAATTCGCCTATCTCAAGCCGGAGCTGTTCGACCTCGACCGGCTCGCCCGCAAGGCGCAGTCGCTCGACGTCGAAATCGGCGTGACGATGGGTCTGCCGCTGTCCAGGGACATCTCGTCCGAAGACCCCGACACCGTCGCCGCCGGCAGGGCGATGCTGCAAGACGCCGTTGCCGCGGTGCGCGATATCGGCGGCAACAAGCTCGGCGGCATCCTCTATTCCGCCCACACCAAGTACAACCGCGCGCCCACCGCGGCGGGCTGGAAGAACTCGGCGCAAGTGATGGGCGAGATCGGCGAGCTCGGGCGGCAGAACGGCATCGACATCGTGCTCGAAGTGGTGAACCGGTTCGAGACCAACCTGCTCAACACCACCGCGCAGGGTCTCAAGTATCTCGACGATTGCGGCTCGGACCATGTCCGGCTGCACCTCGACACGTTCCACATGAACATCGAGGAGGCCAACCCGGCGGCCGCGATCCGGCTGGCGGGCGACAGGATCGGGTATTTCCACATCGGCGAGTCGAACCGCGGTTTCCTCGGCGACGGGGTGATCGACTGGGACCGCATCTTCGACGCGCTGGTCGAGATCGGCTACAGCCGGGACATCGTGTTCGAAAGCTTCTCGACCGCGATCGTCGACGAGGGGTTGTCGCTGGCCTGCGGGATCTGGCGCGACACCTGGACCGACAACGATCCGCTCGCCGCCCATGCGAAGACGTTCATCGAGATGAAATGGGGCGAGGCGCAGCGCCGCCACGCCACCAACGCACGGCCATGATGCGATGAGCGGTCTTGCGCCAGACGGGCTGGGCCCGACCATCTGCATCGGCGAGATCCTCGTCGAGATCGTCGCCACCAGCGTCGGCGACGGCTTCCGCGAACCGCAGCCGTTCTTCGGCCCCTACTCCTCCGGCGCGCCCGCGATCTTCATCGACCAATGCGGGCGGATCGGCGGATCGGCCGCGATGGTGGGCGCTGTCGGGGCCGACGATTTCGGCCGGGTCAACACCGAGCGCCTGGCCCGCGACGGGGTCGACATCTCGGCCGTCCACGTCGACGACACGCTGCCCACGGGCACGGCCTTCGTGCGCTACCGGCCGGACGGGGCGCGCGATTTCGTGTTCAACATGTGGACCTCGGCGGCCGGCCGGCTCGGCTGGACCGACGCGGTCGAGGCGCTGGTGGCCCGCGCCGGGCACCTGCACGTGATGGGCACCCTTCTGGTGCGCCAGTCGGTCTGGGAGATGATCGAGCGTGCGGCGGACATCATCCAGGCGCGCGGCGGCACGATCTCGCTCGACCCCAACCTGCGCAAGGAGCTCAAGGCCGACGGCGACGTCGGCGCGCGGTTCGAGCGGATGGTGGCGATGTCGGATCTGGTCCTGCCCTCGGGCGAGGAACTGTTCCTGGCGGCAGGCCTCGATCCGTCCGCCACCGAGGCTGCGGCGCTCGACCGGCTGTTCGACCGCGGGGTGACGGAAGTGGCCCTGAAACGGGGCGCGGCGGGATCGAGCTGCATCCGCTCGGACGGCACCCGGGTCGACGCCCCCGCCTTCCAGGTCGACGAGACCGACCCGACCGGGGCGGGCGACTGCTTCGGCGGCGCCTACGTGGCCTGCCGCCGCCTCGGCATGTCCCCCGCGCAGGCGCTCACCTACGGCAACGCCGCCGGCGCGCGCAATGTCACCTACCGGGGCCCGATGGAGGGCGCGGGCACGCGGGCCGAGCTCGACGCCTTCATCGCCGCAACCGAAAGGCGCAGCGGATGAGGATCGCGCTCACCGATCTCGCCCGCCTGCACCGGGCCGGCACCCCGCGCGGGATCACCTCGGTCTGCTCCGCCCATCCCATCGTGCTGCGCGCGGCGCTGCGCCACGGGCGCGCGACCGGTGCGACGGTGCTGATCGAAGCGACCTGCAACCAGGTCAACCACCGGGGCGGCTATACCGGGATGACGCCCGCCGATTTCGTCGATCTGGTCCGGGGGATCGCGGCAGAGGAAAGCTGCCCGCCCGACCGGATCGTGCTCGGCGGCGACCACCTCGGGCCGAACCCCTGGCGCGACCGCGAGGCCGAAGCGGCGATGGCCGAGGCCGAGGCGATGATCGCGGCCTATGTGGCGGCCGGTTTCCGCAAGATCCACCTCGACGCCTCGATGGGCTGCCGCGGCGAGCCGGCCGCGCTCGATGACGCGACGACCGCAGCCCGCGCCGCGCGCCTCGCCCGCGTCGCCGAAGACACCGCCGCGGCCACCGGCGGGGATCTGCCGGTCTACATCATCGGCACCGAGGTCCCGCCCCCCGGCGGCGCCGATCACCTGCTCACCGGCGTCGATCCCACCCCGCCCGAAGCCGCCGCCGAGACCATCGCGGTGCATCGCCGGGTCTTCGCCGCCGCCGGGCTGGACGAGGCTTTCACCCGGGTCATCGGCCTCGTCGTGCAGCCCGGTGTCGAGTTCGGCAACCACAACGTGGTGCGCTACGACCGCGCCGCCGCCGCCGATCTCGCGGCGCTCCTCAACCGCGAACCGCAGTTCGTCTTCGAGGCCCATTCGACCGATTACCAGGGACGCGAACCGCTCAGCGCGCTGGTTGCGGACGGCTTTGCCATCCTCAAGGTCGGCCCGGAGCTCACCTTCGTCCTGCGCGAGGCACTTTACGGGCTCGACCTGATCGCCTCCGATCTGCTGCCCGACGACGGCGACCGGCCGCTCAAGGCGGCGATGGAGGCGGCCATGTGCGCCGCCCCCGGCAACTGGGAACGGCATTACCCCGGCACACCCGCAGAACAGCACGTGTTGCGCCACTATTCGCTGTCCGACCGCATCCGCTACTACTGGCCCGCCCCGCAGGCTGTCGCGGCCGTCGGCGCGCTCACCGCCCGGCTCGCGGGCGTCACCGTTCCGATGCCGCTCATGCGCCAGCACCTGCCCGCCTTTACCGATTTTGCCGACACACCGCTCGATGTCGAGGCGCTCCTGGTGCGGGCCGTCTCGCGGAGCCTCGAAACCTATCACGCCGCCTGTCACCCGGGCCGCGACTGACCCAGGAAGGAGCCAGGGAAAGATGCTCGACCAGTTCAGACTCGACGGCAAGGTCGCCCTCGTCACCGGTGGCAACCGGGGCATCGGCCTCGCCATTGTCCGCCTGTTCGCGGACGCGGGCGCCAAGGTGATGATCACCGGGCGCAAACCCACCGAAGCGGTGGAGGCGCTGCGCGCAGCGGCGCCCGACCGGTTCGGCTGGATCGCCGCCGACGTGACCGATCCCGACACGCCGGGCAAGATCGTTCGCGCCACCCTCGACACCTTCGGCAAGCTCGACGTGCTGGTGAACAACGCCGGCATCGCCGACAACGGCAATTTCCACGAGTTCGACGACGCGCGCCTCGCCGCAATCGTCGACACGAATTACATCGCCCCGTTCCGCATCGCCCGCGAGGCGGTGAAACCGATGCTCGACGCGGGCGCCGGCGTGATCCTCAACATCGGCTCGATCTCGGCCTATGTCGCCAACAAGCCGCAGCTCCAGGTCGCCTACAACTCGTCCAAGGCGGCCGTTCACCAGATGACCTCGGTGATGGCCTACGAATATGCCGCGCGCGGGATCCGGGTGAACGCGCTCGCCCCGGGCTACGTCGTGTCCGACATGACCGCGGGCGGCATCGCCAGGCCGGACTGGAACCGGGTCTGGACCGAGAACACGCCGATGGGCCGCTTCGCCGAGCCCGAGGAAATGGCCAATTGCGCGCTGTTTCTGTGCAGCCCCGCCTCGAGTTACGTCACCGGATCGGTGCTGAAGGCCGACGGCGGCTACACCACGCATTGATACAGGGAAAGGACGACGGGAGATGGGCAAGACATTCGACGGCAAGACGGTCATCATCACCGGGGCCGGCAAGGGGATCGGGCGCGCCACCGCTTTGGAGATGGCCGCGCGGGGCGCCGCCGTGGTCGCGATCGCACGCACGGAATCCGACCTCGCGCGCCTCGCCGGCGAGATCGGCTGCAAGACCGTGCAGGCCGATATCAGCACCGCCGACGGCGCCAGGGCGGCGATGGCGCAAGCGGGGCCGGCCGATTGCCTCGTCAACTGCGCCGGCACCAACGTGCTCGAAACGGTGCTGGAAATGACCGACGAAGGCTACGAGACGGTGATGGGCATCAACCTGCGCGCCGCCCTCGTCTGCGCCCAGGCATTCGCCCGCGCCCGGGTGGCCGCCGGCGGCGGCGGGGTGATCCTCAACGTCGGTTCCATCGCCGGTTACCGCGGCTTTGAACAGCACCTGTGCTACGCCGCCTCCAAGGCCGGGCTCGACGGCGCGACGCGGGTGATGGCCAAGGAACTCGGGCCCTACGGCATCCGCGCCGTCTCGGTCGCGCCCACGATCACCCTCACCGAGCTCGCCAAGGCCGCCTGGAGCGATCCGGCCAAGGGCGCGCCGATGATGGTGCGCCACCCGGTCGGCCGCTTCGCCGAGGTCGAGGACGTGGCCCGCGCCATCGCGATGCTGCTCTCGGACGACGCGGCAATGATCACCGGCGACACGGTCGCCATAGACGGCGGGTTCCTCGCGGTCTGACCGCGACACCCCCCTGACAAACGGAGAAAGACAATGGCAGAATCCCTCAATGGCAAAATCGCCGCCGTCACCGGCGCCGCCTCGGGTATCGGGCTCGCGACCGTCAAGGCGCTCCTCGCCGAGGGCGCGACCGTGGTGATGGTCGACTGGAACGCGGACGAACTGGCGAAACTCACGGGCGAGCTGGGCGACAAGGCCATCGCCCAGGTGACCAACCTGCTCGACCCCGAAAGCTGCTCGAAGATGGTCCCCGAAATCCTCGCGAAGGTGGATCACATCGACATCCTCCACCTCAATGCCGGGACCTATATCGGCGGCGATCTGATCGACACCGATACCGAGACCATCGACAAGATGCTCAACCTCAACGTCAACGCGGTGATGAAGAACGTACGCGACGTGATGCCCCATATGATCGAACGCGGCACCGGCGACATCATCGTCACCGCCTCGGTCGCGGGGCATATGCAGATCGCCTGGGAGCCGGTCTATTCGAGCTCGAAATGGGCGGTCACCACCTTCGTGCAGACGATGCGCCGGCAGCTCAACAAGAAGGGCATCCGGGTCGCGCAGGTCTCGCCCGGGCCCGTGGTCTCGGCGCTGCTCGCCGACTGGCCGGCGGACCGGCTGCAGGCGGCCAAGGACTCGGGCAGCCTGATGGAGCCCGAAGAGGTTTCCGACGCGGTGATCTACATGCTGAAACGGCCGCGGACCGTGACCATTCGCGACATGATCATCCTGCCGACGAATTTCGACATCTGATACCGGACCCGCGCGCCACGCGCCCCGGCCGCCCCGGGGCGCGCGGCGCCACAATCAGGGAGGGCTCGCAATGGCCGATCTCACGGGGCTCACAGCCCTCATTACCGGCGCCGCCGGGGGCATTGGCACGGCCATGGCCGAAGCCTTCGCGGCGGCGGGCGCCCGGCTCGCGCTGGTGGATGTGACCGACGCCTCCGCGCTCGCCGCCCGTCTCGGGCCCGCGCATCGCGCCTATACGCTCGATCTCGCCGACCCGCAGGCCATCGCCGAAACCGTGCCGCGGATCGGCGCCGGGATGGGGATCGACATCCTCGTCAACAACGCCGGTCTCGGCATCGTCTTTCCGGCGGCGGACGCAACCGCCGAGAATCTCGACGCCTGGACCCGGACGCTCGACATCAACCTGCGTGGCCCCTGGCTGATGTCGGCCGCCGCCCTGCCCTGGCTCAAGGCATCGGGCCGCGGCCGGGTGGTCAACGTCGCCTCGCAGGCCGGCGTCATCGCGATCGCCGAGCACGCCGCCTACGGGTCGTCGAAAGCCGGGCTGATCCTGCTCACCAAGGTGTTGGCGATCGAATGGGCCGAGCATGGCATCACCGTGAACGCGATCTCGCCCACCGTGGTCGAAACCCCGATGGCGCTGGTGGGCTGGGCGGGCGAAAAGGGCGAGCGGGCAAAGCGGGAGATCCCCGTGGGGCGGTTCGCACAACCGTCCGAGATCGCCGCGGCCGCGCTCTACCTCGCCTCCGCGGAGGCGGGCATCATCACCGGCGTGAACCTGCTCGCCGACGGCGGCTTCACCGCGAAGTAACCGCCGCCAGGCTGGCGCGGACGGGGGGCGAGGACAAATGGCGCGGCCTGAGGCGGGGCGGCGGCCGGGGCAGTCACGATCCCGTGCCCCGCCGACCGGCGGCGCCTAGAGGTCGAGGCGGCGCAGCCTCAGCGCGTTGCCGATCACCGAAACGGACGAAAAGCTCATTGCCAGCGCGGCGATCACCGGCGAGAGCAGTACGCCGAAGACCGGGTAGAGCACACCCGCCGCGACCGGCACCCCGAGCGCGTTGTAGGCGAAGGCGAAGAAC
>JAGRMP010000025.1:0-5285 GCA_020441225.1 Maritimibacter sp.
GCGAGGGCGGGCGCACCGGCAACGACGGCGAGCGCGGTGGTGGCGGCGAGAACGCGTTTAGCGATCATGGGTCATCCCCTTTTTCGGCGTTCCACCTGCGGACGATTGTTCGGAATGGCCGAGGCGGAACAGGGAGAGCGGCCGGATCCCGTCGCAGTGGTCTCCCGGGATTTTGTCCCGCCGTGTACCGGGCCGGAATTTGCCGGGCCGGTGGTGTCTCTCGGACCTGTCCCTCGTTACCGAGGCGGAACCCTAGGCACCCTGCACCTGCAGCATGGGCCGGGGGAGCCGCCGCGGCCTAGGGCGGGGGTGGGGAAACGCCCAAGGAGTCGGCAGTTGCGCGAAGTTTGGGCGGAAATGTTTCCCGATGCGCAGAAATCCACCGCTTTCCCGAGGATTTCGCCGCCACCCGGGGGGTGCGCGGGGCGCGACCAATGCGCGCAGGGATCAGTTCCGGGGCGGAAAGCGGAAAGTGCGGCGGGGTCCCGGCGTCAGATTCGCTCGACCGTGATGCTCACCGCGAGGGTTTCGCCGCCGCCGCCGACCTGGGTGCCGGTCACCGGCGCCGCCTCGCCATAGTCGAGCCCGGTGGCGACGCGGACGTATTTCGCGTCCGGCGAGATCCCGTTCGCCGGGTCGAAGCCCACCCATCCGAGCGCATCGACATGGACCTCGCCCCAGGCGTGCATCGCGTCCTGCTCCACCCGGTCCTCGAGCATCAGATAGCCCGAGACATAGCGGGCGGGAAAGCCGAGCTCGCGAGCGGCGGAGATGAACACATGGGCATGGTCCTGGCACACGCCCCGGCCCGCCTCCAGCGCGTCTTCGGCGGTCCAGTCGGCCTGCGACGTGCCGGTCTCGTAGGCCACTGCCGCCGTCACCGCCTGCATCAGCGCATGCAGCCGGTCCAGGTCCGGACCGGTGGCCGCCTCCTTCACCAGCGCCCGGATCCCTGCGCCCGGCTTGGTGCGCGGGGTCTGGCGCTGGTAGAGCCAGAGCGGCGCCGGGCCGAGATGCCGCCCGACCACGCCATGGGTTTCGCTGAGCTCCACCTCGCCTTCGCAGGTGATCTCCAGCGTCTCGTCCGTTCCGCCGAAGCGCACCAGCTCGACCACGTTGTTGTGGAAATCCTCGAACCCCAGCTCCTTGTTGCCGCCGGTGATCTCGGTCGCCCAGTGCCGGACGTCCTGGCCATGGGTCGATTTCGGCGTCTTGCGCAGCTGTTGCAGCCCGTAGCGGACCGGTTCGTCGAAGCTGTAGCGGGTGCTGTGGCTGATTTTCAGGCGCATGGCGTCACTCGATGAACCGGTAGTCGATCTCGATCTGGCGGGCGAGTTCGTGCAGGAGCGCGATGGTCTTCTGGATGAACTCGTGCAGGCCGTAATCGAACACCGCCTCGATGTCGTAGGACAGGTAGTGGCGTTCGAGGTGATCGGCGATGTTGTAGGCGTGGGACCGGCTCTGGTGGTCGGCGGCCAAGTAGCGCAGGTTGTCGCGCAGCTTGCGGGCGCAAAACGCGAGCGAGCGCGGCATCCGCTTGTCGAGGATCAGGAACTGGGCGATGTCGCGCGGGTCGTGGGTGGTGCCATAGGCCATGCGGAAACCGCCGCGCGCCGAAACCGAGCGCAGGATCGTCTCCCACTGCACGTTGTCCACTTCGCTCCCGACCGAGACCAGCGAGGGCAGCAGCACATAGTACTTCACGTCGAGGATGCGCGCGGTGTTGTCGGCGCGTTCGAGAAAGGTGCCGATGCGCGAGAAATCGTAGATCTCGTTGCGCAGCATGGTGCCGTGGGTCGCGCCGCGCACCAGCGCGGTGCGCGAGCGGATCTGGCCCAGCACCTTGGGCAGGTCGCGTTCCGAGACCTTGCGCGCGAGCATCGCGTCGATCTCCATGTAACCGCCGTTCACCGCTTCCCAGACCTCGTGGGTGAGCGCGGTGCGCACCATCCTTGCGTTGTGCCGGGCGGCAGCGACCGAGTTGCGCACCGACGACGGGTTGTCCTTCGCGCGCAGCATCCAGTCGATGGCGGCGTCCTTGGTGACCTGGTCGTGGTGAGCGTCGAAGCCCTGATCGACCGCGGCGGTCTGTAGCACCGGGCGCCATTCGTCCTCGGTCGAGCCGAGCCGGGTGAGGGCGATGCGCTGGCCGGTCTCGATCAGCCGCGCGGTGTTCTCGGCCCGCTCGAGGTAGCGGTACATCCAGAACAACCCGTTTGCGGTCTTGCCCAACATGCCGGTCAATCCTCCAGCACCCAGGTGTCCTTGGTGCCGCCGCCCTGTGAGGAGTTGACGACCAAAGAGCCCTTCTTGAGCGCGACCCGCGTGAGCCCGCCCGGGGTGATCTTGATGCCCGCGGGCGAGACCAGCACATAGGGGCGCAGATCGACATGGCGCGGGCTGAGGCCGGCGCGGGTGAAGGTCGGCACCGTCGACAGGCTGAGCGTCGGCTGGGCGATGTAATTGCCGGGGCGCGCTTTCAGCTTCTTGCGGAACAGCGCGAGGTCCTTCTTGGTGGCGGTGGGGCCGATCAGCATGCCGTAGCCGCCCGAGCCGTGCACCTCCTTGACCACCAGCTCTTCGAGATGATCGAGCACATAGGCGAGCGCGTCGGGCTCGGCACAGCGCCAGGTCGGCACGTTGTTCAGAAGCGGCCGCTCGCCGGTGTAAAACTCGACGATCGCGGGCATGTAGCTGTAGATCGCCTTGTCGTCGGCAATCCCGGTGCCGGGCGCATTGGCGATGGTGATCCGCCCCGCGCGGTAGACATCCATGATCCCCGGCACGCCGAGCGCGCTTTCGGGGTTGAAATTGAGCGGATCGAGAAAATCGTCATCGACCCGGCGGTAGAGCACGTCGATCGGCTGGTAGCCGCGCGTGGTGCGCATCGCCACTTGCCCGTCGATCACCCGCAGGTCATGGCCCTCGACCAGCTCCACGCCCATCTGGTCGGCGAGGAAGGCATGTTCGAAATAGGCCGAGTTGTAGATCCCGGGCGTCAGCACCGCGACCGTGGGGGTGCTGGTGGTGGTCTCGGGCGAGGAGGCGGCGAGCGAGCGCAGCAGATCGCGCGGATAGTTCTGCACCGGCTGCACCCGGTTCTGGGCGAAGAGCTCGGGGAACATCTGCAGCATGGTCTCGCGGTTTTCGAGCATGTAGCTCACGCCCGATGGCGTGCGGGCGTTGTCTTCGAGCACGTAGAAGTCGCCCGGGCCGGTGCGTACCAGGTCGATACCGACGATGTGGGTGTAGACCCCGCCCGGCGGGCGCACGCCCAGCATCTGCGGCAGAAAGGCTTCGTTGCGGCTGACCATCTCGACCGGCACGCGGCCAGCCTTCAGGATCTCCTGGCCGTGGTAGATGTCGTAGAGAAAGGCGTTGATCGCGCGCACGCGCTGTTCGATCCCGCGCGAGAGCTTCTGCCACTCGAGGCCCGAGATGATCCGCGGGATGATGTCGAAGGGGATCAGCCGCTCTTCGGCCTCGGCGCGCCCGTAGACGTTGAAGGTGATGCCGGTGAGCCGGAACAGGTCTTCCGCTTCGCGCTGTTTTGCCCGCAGGTCCCTGGGGTCTTCGCCTTCGAGCCAGGTGTTGAACGCTCTGTAGGGCCCCCGAAGGACCTCGTCGCGCCCCCACATCTCGTCAAAAGTGTCACCCGTTGCCATGGGTTCAGTATGGGCACGGGAATGCCGTGCGGCTCAATCGAAGTTAACGCGAACGGGTTGGGATTCTGAAGTTTTCCCCCTGATGGATGCGGATTTCGAAGGCATGTGCCCAATTTTCAGGCGATTTCCGGCTTGAACCCCGTGGTTCGGCGCACTCGCGTATCGGCGAAACCGATCCCGTGCTGTCCCCCCTAATGGTCGGATTCGGGGCCCGCGCGCGCGGTCAGGCGTCGATGAACCAGTCGCGGTTCTCGTCGCGGATGCGGTCGATCATCGTGGCGATGCGCGAGAGGTGGTCGCGCATCGTCGCCACCGCCCGGTCCGGGTCGCGCGCCTTGAGCGCCTCGAAGATCCGCAGGTGGTCCTGGAACGCGCGTTCCGTCGCAAAGGTGAGCGACAGCATCCGCACCCTGTCCATGTGCCCCTTGTTCTCCGCAACCGTCTCCCAGACGAAGCCAAGCTCGGCCCGGGCGCAGATTTCGTAGTGGAACAGATCGTCGAGCCGATGGAACGCGGCGCGGTGTTCGGGGTCGACCACCTGTCGTTGCTGGTCGAGGATGCCCTCCAGCACGTCGAGATCGGCGGTGCTCAGCGCCGTCGCGGCATGGGTCACCGTTTCGACCTCGAGCGCGGTGCGGATGAAGCGCGCCTGCATCACCGCGGCGGGCGAAATCAGCGAGACCGTGGTCGCGCGCTGCGGACGGATGGTCAGAAACCCGAGCTTCGACAGCCGGTAAAATGCGTCGCGCACCGGCTGGCGCGAGACGTCCATGCTCCTGGCGACCTCGACTTCGGAGATCCGCGCGCCCGGCGGCAATTCGAGCGAGAGCACCTGCCGCCGGAGCTCTTCGAACACATGGTCGGCGACCGAGGGGCGGTTGGCCGTGACCTGCTGCGGCATCGTGGCGGGAAGGGCCATCGGCTTTCTCCATTGACGTCTCGTATTCTAGCATATTAGTATATCAGCGCGGAGTCGTCCAGAACGACGCGACAAAAAACGACGCGACGGACGCAACAACGGTAGGAGGAAAAGCCGGCAATGGCCCTGTTGGACGATGACCGCCTGCTGCCTGTCGAGCCCTCGACGCGGGCGCTTGCGCGGGCGCTTTACAGGACCGTCGCCAAGGCTCCGATCATCTCGCCCCACGGCCATACCGACCCGCGCTGGTTCGCCGAGAACGAGCCGTTCCCCGACCCCGCGCAACTCTTCGTCACCCCCGACCACTACGCTTTCCGGATGATCCACAGCCAGGGCGTGCCGCTCGAGGCGATGGGGATACCGCGGGCAGATGGCGGGCCGACCGAGACCGACGGGCGCAAGATCTGGCGGATCCTCGCGGAGTACTACTACCTGTTCCGCGGCACGCCCACACAGGGCTGGCTCGACCATGTGTTCCAGGAGGTGTTCGGCTTCGACGTGCCGCTGTCGGCGGCGACCGCGGATCTCTACTACGACACGATCTCCGAGAAACTCGCCACGCCCGATTTCCGGCCCCGCGCGCTGTTCGAGCGGTTCAACATCGAGGTGATCGCCACCACCGAAAGCCCGCTCGACGACCTCAAGTGGCACAGAATGATCCGCGAGAGCGGCTGGGGTGGCCGGGTCATCACCGCCTATCG
>JAGRMP010000025.1:5344-6089 GCA_020441225.1 Maritimibacter sp.
GCGCTCGGCGGCCAGCCCGGTACATCGTGGCGCGACTACCTCGCCGCCCACCGCGCGCGCCGCGCCTTTTTTAAGGAGATGGGCGCGACCTCGACCGACCACGGGCATCCCACCGCGCGGACCGAGAACCTCTCTGCCGCCGAGGCGGAAGCGCTCTACGGCAAGGTGACGGCCGGCACTGCCGACGCGGGCGAACGCGAAGCCTTCCGCGGCCAGATGCTGACCGAGATGGCCCGGATGAGCCTCGACGACGGGCTGGTGATGCAGATCCACCCCGGCGCGTTGCGCAACCATTCGGCTCCGGTGCTCGACAGTTTCGGACGCGACAAGGGCTACGACATCCCGACCCGCACCGATTACGTGCGCGCGCTCAGGCCGCTGCTCGACGCGGTCGGCGAAGAGCCCGCGCTCACGATCATCCTGTTCACTCTCGACGAGACGGCTTACGCCCGCGAACTGGCCCCGCTCGCGGGCGTCTATCCGGCGCTGAAACTCGGGCCCGCCTGGTGGTTTTACGACAGCCCAGAGGGGATGCGCCGCTACCGCGAGATGACCACCGAGACCGCCGGGTTCTACAATACCGTCGGCTTCAACGACGACACCCGCGCCTTCATGTCGATCCCCGCGCGCCACGACGTCGCGCGCCGGATCGACGCCGCTTTCCTCGCCACGCTGGTCGCCACCGGGCGGCTTCGCGAGGACGAGGCATTCGAGGTCATTCAGGACCTCGCTCACCGGCTTGCAC
>JAGRMP010000025.1:6122-9418 GCA_020441225.1 Maritimibacter sp.
TGCACGCCAAGCCTACCGGCTCTGAACGAGCCATTTCCGGGAGGACTTCATGTCAAAATTCACCACATTCGCAACCCTGATGGCTTCGGTGGCGTTCGCTTCCGGCGCCTTCGCCTGTGAGATCACCCTGCGCTCGTCCGACACCCACCCCGACGGCTATCCGACCGTCGAGGGCGTCAAGTACATGGGCGAGCTGCTCGAAGAGCGCTCCGGCGGGCGGCTCTGCATCGAAGTGTTCCACTCCGCCCAGCTCGGCGAGGAAAAGGACACGATCGAGCAGACCCAGTTCGGCGTGATCGACCTCAACCGCGTCTCGATGGGCCCGTTCAACAACATCATCCCCGAGACCCAGGTGCCGTCTCTGCCCTATATCTTCCGCTCGACCGACCACATGCACCATGTCCTCGACGGTGATGTGGGCGCGGACATCCTCGCCGCCTTCGAAGACCACGATCTCGTGGGCCTGACCTATTACGACGCCGGCTCGCGCAGCTTCTACAACAGCCAGAAACCGATCTCGTCGCTCGAAGATCTCGCCGGCATGAAGTTCCGTGTCATGCAGTCGGACCTGTTCGTCGACATGGTCGGCGCGCTCGGCGCCAACGCCACGCCGATGCCCTACGGCGAGGTCTACAGCTCGATCCAGACCGGTGTCATCGACGGCGCCGAGAACAACTGGCCGTCCTACGAATCCTCGGGCCACTACGAGGTTGCCGGCTATTACACGCTCGACCAGCACCTGATGGTGCCGGAAGTGCTGGTGATGTCGAAGATGTCCTGGGACAAGCTGAGCCCCGAAGACCAGGCGCTGGTGAAACAGGCGGCGATGGATTCGACCGCGAAGCAGCGCGAGCTCTGGGCCGAGCGTGAAGCCGCGTCGGAGGAAAAAGTCCGTGCCGCCGGCAACGAGATCATCTCCGATTTCGACAAGACGCCCTTCATCGAAGCGATGGTGCCGGTCTACGAGAAATACGTGACCGACCCGGCGCTGCAGGATCTCGTGGCCCGCATCCAGGCCGTCGAATAACGCGCATACCTCCGCGGGCGGCGCACCAGACGCGGTGTGCCGCCCCGCTCACTTCACGGCGGCAGGGGCGACCATGCAGAATTTCATGATGCGCGTTGCACGCGTGACCAACCTGTTGGGCCAGGCCGGCCTCTGGCTTGCCGGCGCCGGTGTGGTCTTCATGACCATCATCATCTTTCTCCAGGTGTTCGTGCGCTACGTGCTCAACTCCTCGGTGGTCTGGACCGAACCGGGCGCGGTGATGGTCATGGGGTGGTTCATCTTCCTCGGCGCCGCGGTCGGCGTGCGCGAGGGCTACCACCTGGCCTTCGACGTGCTGCTCTATTTCATCCCCGAGAAGCTCAAGCTGATCTTCTTCTCGATCTCCGACGTGGTGGTGATGCTGTTCGCCTTCGGCATGACCTGGTACGGGGTCCAGCTCGCGGTCAAGACGGCGGGCAACAAGCTGCCGTCGCTCGGCATCTCCGGCGCTTTCGATTTCGCGCCGCTCGTCGTCGGCGGTGCGCTGATGATCCTGTTTTCCATCGAGCGCCTCGCCCGGCGCGCCGCCGGCCTGCCGACCGCGCGGTTCGGCGACGATGCCGACCCCAACGGCGGTCCCGGCGCGACCCGGATCGGAGGCTGACCCCATGGAACTCTGGATCCTGTTCGGAACCTTCACCTTCCTTCTCCTGATCGGCACGCCGGTCGCCTTCTGCCTCGGCGCCTCCTCCTTCCTGACGATCTGGTACATCGGCCTGCCGCCGGTGGTGGTGTTCCAGCGGCTCAACTCGGGCGTCTCGGTCTATGCACTGATGGCGATCCCGTTCTTCATCTACGCGGGCGATCTCATGGTGCGCGGCGACATCGCCCGCCGCCTGGTGGCGCTCGCCTCCGGCCTTGTCGGCCATTTCAAGGGCGGGCTCGGGCAGGTCAACATCCTGACCTCGGTGATGTTCGGGGGCGTCTCCGGCTCTGCCGCCGCCGATGCCGCCGCGGTCGGCGGGATCATGGTGCCGCAGATGCGCGAACGCGGCTACGGCGTCGACTATGCGGTCAACATCACCGTCGTCGGCGCGATCATCGCGCTGATGCTGCCGCCGTCGCACAACATGATCATCTATTCGATCTCGGCGGGCGGCAAGATCTCGATCGCCGACCTCTTTACCGCCGGGATCATCCCCGGCCTGATCCTCGCCCTGTCGCTCATGGTCGCGGCCTATTTCGTCGCCATCCGGCGCGGCTACCCGACCGAAGCCTTCCCCGGCCGCAAGGTGCTGGGGGCGATGTTCGTCTCGGCCGTGCCGGGGCTGATCATGATCCTCATCATCTTCGGCGGCGTGCGCTCGGGGATCTTCACCGCCTCGGAAAGCTCCAACATCGCCGTGGTCTACGCGCTGATCGTGACCTTCCTCGTCTACCGCACGCTGACGTTCAAGGGCTTCGTCGATGCGACCATGGCGGCGGTCAAGACGACCGCGATGGTGCTGATGGTGATCGGCTCGGCCGCGGCCTTCGGCTGGCTGCTCGCCTATCTTCGGGTGCCGACCGCGGTGGTCGAATGGCTCAAGTCGATCTCGGAAAACCCGATCATCATCATCCTGCTCATCAACGTCTCGCTTCTGGTCCTCGGCACCTTCATGGACATGTCGCCGCTGATCGTCATCACCACGCCGATCTTCCTGCCGGTGGCCACCGCCTACGGGCTCGACCCGGTGCAGTTCGGCGTGATCCTGGTGCTCAATCTCGGCATCGGGCTGTGCACCCCGCCGGTGGGGGCGGTGCTGTTCGTCGGCTGCGCGGTGGGCAAGGTGCAGATCTGGGACGTTGTGCGCACGATCTGGCCGTTCTACTTCGCTGCCCTCTTCACCCTGATGCTGGTCACCTATATCCCGGCCCTGTCGCTGTGGATGCCGTCGCTGTTCCACTGAGGAGGCCCGTGATGCTCAACAGCTTCCCCACCGTCGAGGCCGATCCGGGCGTGACCCGCCAGGTGCTCAGCGAGGCGCCCGAGCTCATGGTGGTCTCGTTCCGCTTTGTCGCGGGTGCGTCCGGCGCGCTGCATGAGCACCGCCACGTGCAGGCGACCTACTGCCGGTCCGGGCGCTTCCGGTTCTCGGTCTCGGGCGAAGAGTTCGAGGTCGGCCCCGGCGACAGTTTCATCATCCCCTCAGGCGCGCGCCATGGCTGCGTCTGCCTCGACCCCGGCGAGCTGATCGACAGCTTCACCCCCCGCCGCGACGATTTTCTGTGAAAGGACCCCCTCGTGCTCACCGTTGAAACCCGCCAC
>JAGRMP010000025.1:9446-15414 GCA_020441225.1 Maritimibacter sp.
ACCACGCCCGCACCATGGGCACCGAGGAGCTGCGCAAGCACTTCCTCGCCGAAGGCATGTTCGCCGACCGCGAGATCCGGCTGGTCTACACCCATTACGACCGGATGACCGTGGGCGGCGCGGTGCCCGCGGGCGGCAGTCTCACCCTCGACAAGGTCGACGAGACCCGCACCGCCACCTTCCTCGAACGCCGCGAAATGGGCATCGTCAACATCGGCGAGACCGGCACCGTCGCCACCGGCGACGAGAGCTGGACGCTCGAAAAGGGCGATGTGCTCTATCTCGGCAAGGGCAACGGCGCGGTCACCTTCTCGGGGCACGGGCGGTTCTACATCACCTCCTGCCCGGCGCATGCGAGCTTCCCCAACCGGCTCATCACCCTCGGCGAAGCGGCCAAGGTCAAGCTGGGCGACCCGTCGACCTCGAACAAGCGGGTCATCAACCAGTTCATCCACCCGCTGGTGATGGAAAGCTGCCAGCTCGTGCTCGGCTATACCGAACTGCTCGAGGGCTCGGTCTGGAACACCATGCCCGCCCATATCCACGACCGCCGGATGGAGGCCTATCTCTACTGGGGCATGGACGCGGCGTCGCGGGTCATCCACCTGATGGGCGAGCCGCAGGAAACCCGCCATATCGTGGTCGCCAACGAACAGGCCGTTGTCAGCCCCACCTGGTCGATCCATGCCGGCGCCGGGATCGGGTCCTATACCTTCATCTGGGCGATGGCGGGCGACAATGTCGATTACACCGACATGGACTTCATCCAGCCCGGGGAGATGAAATGACGCCGTTTTCGCTCGAAACCCGCCGCGCCCTCGTCACCGGGGCCAATACCGGCATCGGCCAGGCCATTGCCGTGGCGCTCGCAGGGCAGGGTGCGCGTGTCACCTGTGCCGGGCGGCGCAGCTCCGCGGCGACGGTGGCGCGGATCGAAGAGGCGGGCGGCACGGCCGAAAGCCTCACCCTCGATTTCGCCGACCCGATGGCGGCGCGCGACGTCTTCGCCGGTGAGGGCTACACGATCCTGGTCAACAATGCCGGGATCATCCGGCGCGAAGACAGCGTCGATTTCACCGAAAGTGACTGGGACGACGTGATGGACGTCAACCTCAAGGCCGTGTTCTTCACCAGCCAGGCCTTCGCGAAAGAAGCGCTCAAGGCGGAGACGCTGCCCGCAAATATCGTCAACATCGCCTCGCTCCTGTCCTTCCAGGGCGGCATCCGCGTGCCCTCCTATACCGCGTCCAAACACGGGGTCGCGGGGCTCACCAAGATCCTCGCCAACGAATGGGCGGCCAGGGGCATCAACGTCAACGCCATAGCGCCCGGCTATATCGCCACCAACAACACCACCGCGCTGCGCGCCGATCCGGTGCGCAACCAGGCGATCCTCGACCGCATCCCGGCGGGCCGCTGGGGCGATCCGGCCGATATCGGCGGCACCGCCGCCTTTCTGTGCTCCGAAGCCGCGCGCTACATCCACGGCGCGGTGCTCAATGTCGACGGAGGCTGGCTTGCCCGCTGACCGTCTCACCCGGACCGCGCCCGCGCCCGCGCAGGGCATCGTCCATCTCGGGCTCGGGTCCTTCTTCCGCAGCCACGGCGCGATCTACACCGAAGAGGCCATCGCCGCTTCGGGCGGCGCCTGGGGCATCACCGGCGTGTCGCTGCAATCGACGCGCATGCGCGACGCGCTCGGGCCGCAGGGCGGCGCCTATGTTGCGCTGGAACTCGGGCCAGAGGGCGAGACCGCCCGGCCGGTCGAGGTGGTCCGCGAGGTGCTGGCCGCGCGCGAAGACCCCGCCGCCGTGCTCGGGCTGATGGCCGATTCCGCCACCCGCATCGTCACCCTCACCGTGACCGAGAAGGGCTATTGCCACGAGCCGTCCACCGGCGCGCTCAACCATACGCACCCGGATGTTGTCCACGACATCGCCGAGCGCCTGCCGGTCTCGGCCCCCGGTTTCCTCGTGCGCGCGCTGGCGATGCGGCGCGCCGCCGGGCTCCCGCCCTTCACCGTCCTCACCTGCGACAACCTCCCCGCCAACGGGGCGGTGGTGCGCGGCGTGGTGCTGGCGCTCGCGCGCGAGATCGACCCGGGGCTCGCGGACTGGATCGAGGCCGAGGGCAAATTCCCGTCGACCATGGTCGACCGGATCGCCCCCGCGACCAAGCCCGAAGACATCGCCCGGGTCGAGGCTTTGACCGGCTTCCACGACGCGGCCCCGGTGGTCCACGAGCCGTTCCGGCAATGGGTGATCGAGGACGATTTCATCGGCGGCGAACGGCCCGACTGGGGCGCGGTCGGGGCCGAGATGGTCGCCGACGTCACGCCCTACGAGCACATGAAGCTACGCATGCTGAACGGCACCCACAGCCCGCTCGCCTATCTCGGCTATCTCGCGGGCCACGAGACCATCGCCGATTGCATGGCCGATCCCGCCTTTGCCCGCTTCGTCGATCACCTGTGGGCGAAGGAGATCATCCCCGCCGTCGACGCGCCGCCGGGGGTCTCGCTCACCGACTACGCCCAGGCGCTGCACGCGCGCTACGACAACCCGGCGATCCGGCACCGCACCTGGCAGATCGCCATGGACGGCAGTCAGAAACTGCCCCAGCGCATTCTCGGCACCGTCGCCGAGAGTTTTGCCGCCGGGCGCAAAACGCCCGGGCTGATCCTCGCCATCGCCGCCTGGATGCGCTACGTCTCCGGCACCGATCTGACCGGCGCGCCGATCGACGTGCGCGACCCGCTCGCCGACCGGCTCAAGGCGCTGTCCGATGCGGCCGACAGCGCCGAAGACCGGGTCGCCGCTCTGCTCGGTCTGCGCGAAGTGTTCGCACCCGAGCTTGCGCCGCTCCTCAAGGCCCCGGTCGCCGCGGCCTACGCGCTTCTCGACGGGGCGGGGGTGCACAAGGCCATGGAGGTGGCCATAGGATGAGAGAGACCTGGCGTTGGTACGGACCCGAGCTCGATCCCCTGGGGCTGGGCGAGATAGCGCAGACCGGCGCCGCCGGTATCGTGAATGCGCTGCACGAGATTCCATACGGTGAAGTATGGAGCCGCGAGGCCATCGCCGCGCGGCGGCAGGTGATCGAGGCGGCGGGCTTCACCTGGGACGTGGTCGAAAGCCTGCCGGTCCACGAGCGGATCAAGCGCGCCGACGGCGATCTCTCGGACCTGTTCGCCAACTATCGCCAGTCGATGGCCAACCTCGCCGCCGAGGGCGTGCAGACGATCTGCTACAATTTCATGCCGGTGCTGGACTGGACCCGGACCGATCTGAAATCGCCCACCGCCACCGGCGCCACCTGCCTCAGGTTCGAGGCCTACCGGATGGCGGCCTTCGAAGTGTTCATGCTTGAACGCGAGGGCGCCGAGGCCGATTACCTCCCCGAGGTAGTCGCACGCGGCAAGGCCTGGTTCGAGGCCTCGACCGAGGCCGACCGTACGGCGTTGCTCGGCGCGATCATGGCGGGCCTGCCCGGCGCCTTCGACCGCTACGACATCGACGGGCTGCGCGGGCAGCTCGCGCTCTACGACGGGATCGGCCGCACCGAAATCCGCTCCAATTTCAAGCGCTTCCTCGACGAGGTCGTGCCCGCGGCAGAGGATCTGGGCATCCGCCTTGCGGTCCATGCCGACGATCCGCCGCGCGACATCCTGGGCCTGCCGCGGGTGGTGTCGTCGGCCGACGATGCCGCCTGGGTGCTCGCCGCCCATGACAGCCCCGCGAACGGGCTCACGCTCTGCGCCGGCAGTTTCGGCGCGCATCCGACCAACGATCTGCCGGCGATGGCGCGCCGCTTCGGGCCGCGCATCCATTTCGCCCATCTGCGCAACGTGGCCAAGGACCCCGACGGCTCTTTCGAGGAGGCCGCGCATCTCGACGGCGACACCGACATGGTCGATCTCGCCCGCGCGCTGCTCGAGGAAGAGGCGCGGCGGCGCGCCGAGGGGCGGGCCGACGCGGTGATCCCGTTCCGCCCCGACCACGGTCACGAAATCGCCTTCGACCAGGCGCATGACCACGTGCCGGGCTATCCGCTGATCGGGCGGCTGCGCGGGTTGGCCGAACTGCGCGGCGTGCTGCGCGCGCTGGAGCAGACCCGTGGTTGACGCTCTGGTGCTGCACCCCGGCGACAGTGTCGCGGTGCTCACCCGCCGGGTCGAGGCCGGGGCCGATCCGCTGGGGCTCGGGCGCCCGCTCGACCGTGCGCTGTCGCCCGGGCACAAGATCGCCCGCGCCCCTGTGCAACCCGGCGACCCGGTGCTGAAATTCGGCCAGGTGATCGGCGCAGCCACCGTGGCAATTGCGCCCGGCGACCACGTGCACACCCACAATTGCGCCTTTTCCGACCACGACCGCGGCTACGACATCGGCGGAGCGCTGGCGGTGGCGGAAGCGGCGGTGCCCGCTGTCGAACCGGCCACATTTCTGGGCTATGCCCGCGCCGACGGCCGGGTGGGCACGCGCAATTTCCTCGCGCTCTGCGCCACGGTGAATTGCTCGGCCACGGTTATCAACCGCGCTGCCGAGGAACTCGCGAACGAAGGGGTACTGGCGGAGTATCCCAATGTCGACGGCATCGCCGCTTTCGCCCACGGCAGCGGCTGCGGCATGGCGGCGACGGGGCGCGGTGCCGAGATCCTCGAACGCGTGCTCTGGGGCTATGCCACGCACCCCAATGTCGGCGCGGCGGTTTTTGTCGGGCTCGGCTGCGAGGTGATGCAGATCGACCGGATGGAGGCGCGTTATGGCGCCGCCGCGCCCGGCCAGGTCCATGCGCTCACCATCCAGGACATCGGCGGCACCCGCGCCACCGTAGATGCGATCAAGGCCCATGTCCGCACCATCCTGCCCCAGGTCAACGCGATCAGCCGCACGCCCTGCCCGGTCTCGGCCCTCACCGTCGCGCTGCAATGCGGCGGCTCCGATGGGCTGTCGGGCATCACCGCCAACCCAGGCTTGGGCGCGGCCTCGGACCTGATCGTCGGGCAGGGGGGCGCGGTGATCCTGTCGGAGACGCCGGAGATCTACGGCGCCGAAAGCCTGCTCCTGAACCGCACCGACCCGGAGACCGCCGACCGGCTCATCGCCTGCCTGAGATGGTGGGAAGACTATACGGCAGCGAATGGCGGGACGATGGACAACAATCCCTCGCCCGGCAACAAGCAGGGCGGGATCACCACGATCCTTGAAAAGAGCCTCGGCGCGGTCGCCAAGGCCGGCGCAACGCCGCTCCGCGCCTTTTACGATTACGCCGAGCGGGTCGCCGCGCGCGGGCTGATCTACATGGACACGCCGGGCTACGACCCGGTCTCGGCAACCGGCCAGATCGCCGGCGGCGCGCAGCTCGTGGTCTTTACCACCGGGCGCGGCTCGGCCTTCGGCTCCAAGCCCGCGCCGACGCTCAAGCTCGCCACCAACGACCGGCTCTTTGAGACCATGCGCGACGACATGGACATCGGCTGCGGCGACATCGTCAGCCGGGGCACCGCGATTGCCGACAAGGGCCGCGAGATCTACGAAGCGATCCTGCGGGTGGCCTCGGGCGAGGCGACGAAAAGCGAAGCGCTGGGGCTCGGGGACCACGAGTTCGTCCCCTGGCAGGTTGGCGCGGTGATGTGAGGGAGGGGCCCATGAAGGTCGTCTGCGCCGGCGAGGCGATGATCGAGATCAGCATCGACGCGCCCGGGCGCCAGGTCGGCTTTGCCGGCGACACGTTCAATACCGCCGTCTACATGGCGCGCGCCCTGCCGCCGGGGTCGGTCGATTACGCGACCGTGGTGGGCGAAGACGCGCTCTCGGACCGGATGCTGGGGTTTTTCGAGGCGCAGGGCGTGGGCACCGGGCGGATCTGGCGGCATCCCGAACGGTTGCCGGGGATCTATTCGATCGCGGTCGACGGGAACGGCGAACGCAGTTTCGCCTATTGGCGCGATCACTCGGCGGCGCGGATG
>JAGRMP010000025.1:15462-19269 GCA_020441225.1 Maritimibacter sp.
ACGCTCGCGATCCTGCCGCCGCTCGTGCGGACCGCGCTGATCGCCCATCTCGCGGGCTTCCCCGGCAAGGTCGCTTTCGACAGCAATTACCGCCCCCGGCTCTGGCCGAGCCCCGAGATCGCCCGCGACGCGATGGAGATGGCCTGGGGGGTCACCGACATCGCGCTGCCCTCGCTCGATGACGAGCTGGTGCTGTTCGGCGATGCGGATGCGGATGCGGTGCTGGCGCGGTTTCGCGGCTACGGGCTCACGCAGGGCGCGCTCAAGCGGGGGGCCGAGGGGCCGCTGCTGCTCGACCCCACGGCGCCGGCCGGGAGGTTTCCGCCCGCAAAGAAGGTGGTCGACACCACCGCGGCGGGGGACAGTTTCAATGGCGGGTTCCTCGCGGCGCTGCTCAACGGCGCATCGGCCACCGCGGCGGCAGAGCAAGCTCATGCCCTCGCCGCGCAGGTCATCGGGGTGCCCGGCGCGATCCTTCCGAAATCGTGAACGCGTCCATAGGCCGGGCGCGCACGCCGCTCGGTCGACCTCCCTACTCCCGCAGGGAAGCAGCCTCTCGCGATCTCAAGAAATGTTCTTAATCGCAATGTGTTGCCCGGGAGATCCTGTGTCGTCTCACGCACCGGGCTGCAGCGCCGGACCCGCGCGGACCCGACCATCTCGGCGCTCGGCCCGGTTGCGTCGGTTCGGCGCCTCGGCACCGTCCAGCAGCCGGAAGCCGGGGGTGCGCCAGCCGTCGCGTCGGTGCGCCGAAATCTCCCCGAGCGCCCCTGTTCCGACGTCCCGGACCTCCCGGTTCCCCGAGGGCAGATCCCTGGCCGGCCCCCGGTCCCCCCAGTCCCCAAGGGGAGTGCTGACGTTTCCCGCGCCTGAATGCCTGGTTTTCCACCGGATCGTCCGGACAAATCGTCAACCTCCCGGAAAGCTTTCGACCCTCGTTGCACGCCGCCCTATGGCCCCGAAGCGGCCGCCTTCGATCTCCCGCCGCCCGGGCGGTTCCGCCCTGGCCAGGCGGCCGTTGCCGGGCGGCCGCCGCAAGGTGTCGGGCGGGTCCGGAGGCGCGGGGCCTGTCCCGTCCCTCGCGCCGGAAGCGAAAGGATCCTCTGGACAATCTCGGCCTTTGATGGCCCCATGGCCCCAAGTCCAATCCACGGGGAGCACCAATCATGAAAACCATCACCACAGCCCTCTGCGCCACGCTCATGGCCACGGCGGCCGCGGCCCAGAACGACTGTGCCGCGGGCAAGACGCTGGAAAAGGGCGTGCTGACCATCGCCACCGGCAACCCGGCCTATTACCCCTGGGTGATGGACGACGCGCCGGAATCGAAACAGGGCTTCGAGGCGGCTGTCGCCTATGCCATCGCGAACGAGATGGGCTTCGCCGACGATGCCGTGGCCTGGGTGCGGACTTCCTTCGACGAGGCGATCCAGCCGGGCGCGAAAAACTTCGACTTCAACATGCAGCAGTATTCGATCACCCCCGAACGCGAGGAAATGGTCGATTTCTCGCTGCCCTATTATTCCTCGGCGATGGCGATCCTGACCACCGGCAGCGTGGTCGAGGCGGTCGGCGAGCCGACGCCCGAAGCGCTCAAGGGGCTGGTCTGGGGCGGCATGGCCGGCACCACCGGCGCGACCATGGTCGGCGAAGCGATCGACCCCGAAAAGGACGTGCTGCTATACAACGACAACACCGACGTGACCGCCGCGATCCAGGCCGGCCAGATCGACGCGGCGCTGTTCGATCTGCCGACCGCGCTGTATCTCTCCGCCGTGGTCGTCGAGGGTGGCGCGCTGCTCGGCCAGTTCCCCGCCGAACGCACGCAGAACCCCGACCAGTTCGGCCTGCTGATGGAAGAGGGCAACCCGCTCAAGGAATGTGTCGACGCCGCGATCGCCGCGCTTACCGAGAGCGGCCAGCTCGCCGCGCTCGAAGCCGAATGGCTCGCCGATGCCACGGGTGTGCCGGTCCTCGACTAAGCCGGACCCGCGATGTCTGATCTGAGCGACAGGACCGCCGCGTCCCCGGCGTCTAACGGACCCGGGCGGCGCGCGGTCTACGAAGCGGCGCTGCGCCGGCGGTCCCTGCGGATCGCCGCGACGTCGACCGCGCTGGTGCTGCTGGCCATCGTCGTGCTGGTGCCGCTGGCGCCGGGCTGGGAGGCGGTGAAGAAGAGCTTTTTCAACGGCGGGGTATTCACCAAGACCTTCCCGGGTCTGCTCAACGCCTTTCTCCTCGACATCGCGATCTTTGCCTGGTCGCTGCCGCTGATCGCGCTCCTGTCGCTGCTGATCGCAATCGCCCGCGATATCCAGGCGCCGGCGCTCTACCCGCTGCGGCTGGCGGCGACGCTGTTCACCGACATCTTCCGCGGGCTCCCGGTGATCCTGGTAATCTACCTCATCGGTTTCGGCGTGCCCGGCCTCGGCCTGCCCCGGCCCTGGAACAGCCCCTATATCTGGGGCTCGCTGGCGCTGATCCTGGTCTATGCGGCCTATGTCGCCGAGGTGATCCGGTCGGGCATCGAATCGATCCACAAGAGCCAGCGGTCGGCCGCGCTGTCGCTCGGCCTGTCATCCGGCGACACGATGCGCTTCGTGATCCTGCCGCAGGCGCTCCGAAATGTGGTGCCCGCCAACATGAACCTGGTGATCGCGCTGCAGAAGGACGTGGCGCTCCTGTCCTTCGTCGGTCCGGTCGAGATCTTCCGCCAGGCCGGCGTGTACAAATCGCTCTACGCCAATTTCACCCCCTATGTGGGGGCGGCGCTGATCTTTCTCGTCATCACCATCCCCGCGACCCGCTACGCCGACTACCTCATGCAAAAACGCAGGCGGCTTCAGACATGAGCGCGATGTTGCGGCTTTCGGGGGTGCAGAAAAGCTTCGGCGATCATCATGTGTTGCGCGGGATCGACCTCGAGGTCGCGCGGGGCGAGATGGTCTGCCTGATCGGCGCTTCGGGGTCCGGCAAGTCGACACTTCTGCGCGCGATCAACCTGCTCGATCCGATTGACGACGGCGAGATCTGGTTCGACGGCACCGATATCGCCGAACCCGGGCTCGACCCGCAGCCGGTGCGCCAGCGGATCGGCATGGTGTTTCAGTCGTTCAACCTGTTTCCGCATATGAGCGCAGAGGCGAATGCGATGCTGGCGCCGGGGCGGGTGAAGGGGTTGCGAAAGGCGGATCTGCGCGCGCCCGTCACGGAGTTGTTCCGGCGCTTCGGGCTCGGCGACCGGATGGGGCATTACCCCGACCAGCTTTCCGGTGGCCAGCAGCAGCGGGTCGCGATCATCCGGGCGCTGGCGATGCAGCCCGAGATCCTGCTGTTCGACGAGATCACCTCGGCGCTCGACCCCGAACTCGTGGCCGAAGTGCTCGACGTGCTCCGCCAGCTCCGCGCCGAGGGTATGACGATGATCCTCGCCACCCACGAGATGGGTTTCGCCCGGGAGCTTGCGGACAATGTCTGTTTCCTCGACGCGGGCCGGATTCTCGAAGCCGGCCCACCGGCGGAGATCTTCGATCACCCGAAGGAAGAGCGCACCCGCAAGTTCCTGTCGCAGCTCCTCTGAGCGCCTCCCCTGAGCGCCTCCCCTGAGCGCCTCCCCTGAGCGCCGAGGTCGCAATCATGACGGATGTCTTCTTTCGCGACATGTGGACGGGATCTCGTGGAGACCGCAAAGATCGAGTGCCGAAACGGTAACAAAGGCTTAACGGAGGAACCTCGTAATGCATTGAAAATGCTTGCGGAAGTTTGGGAATCTGAGACCGCTTCCCTAGGGGACTAGGGGACTAGGGG
>JAGRMP010000026.1:0-2142 GCA_020441225.1 Maritimibacter sp.
TGATGGAGGTCGACGGCCAGACGCCGGAGACCATCGCCAGGACCTTTGGCACCACGGTCGCTGCCGTGAAAGGTCGTCTGCGCTACGGGCTCATCCATCCCGACATCCGCGCCGCGGCGCGCGCCAAGTCGATCACGCTTGATGTGATGAAGGCCTTCGCCGATCACCCGAGCCAGGAGGTGCAACGCGAGGTCTTCGAGGCGCTCACCAAGGAGGACAACTATCTCCAGGCCTATACCGTGCGGAACGCGCTGAAGTCGCGCGGCGTACAGGTCAGCGACGATATCGGCGCCTTCGTGCGGAAAGACTACGAGGCGCGCGGCGGTGCCATCGCGGCCGATCTCCTGGACGAGCATTCCGTGCTGGAGGATTCAGCGCTGGTCGAGACGATCCTGCTGGAAAAACTCGCCGCTGCCGCCGAAGAGGCGCGGGCAGAGATGGGTTTTGCCTGGGCCGACGCCGTGATCCAGTACGACTATGCCGCCATGGCAGACTATGGTCGGGTCTATCCCGGTCCGATCGAGCCCGATGAGAAGGGTTCGAGGCGCGTCGACGAGATCACCGCCGAGCTTGAGAAACTCGAGCGCGAGATGGAGAATGAGGAGCTCGAGGACGAGGCGTACAATGAACTCTACGAACGCGTGGACGAGCTGGAGGCCGAGGCCCGGGATCTGCAGGAGGCCTATAGCGCCGAGGATCTTGCGCGTTCCGGGGTAATCGCCTCCTGGTCGAACGGGCAGGTGACCTTGCATGTCGGTCTCGTGCGCCCCGAAGACAAGATGGAAAGTTCCGGCAAGTCGTCCACCGCGCCGGGCGAAAAAGGTGCGGCGGACAGCAATGAGATCACCTATCCCGCCTCGCTGACCGAGGATCTGAAGACCGAACGCGCGATGGCGCTCGGCGCGGCCATGGCGATGCATCCGGAGGCCACGCTCGACCTCACGCTTTTCAAGCTGGTCACCGACGTGCTGACCAGCGGTATGGGCGTCACCCAGGCGATCAAGGTCGATGCCCGCCAGGAATATCGCAGCCACGCGAAGATGGACGAGATCGACGGCACCTCGCTCGAAAAGGTGGCCGCAGCGCATGACGCGCTGGATCTCTCCTGGGCCGATGAGGCGAAGTCGCCCGCCGACCAATTCGCCTTGTTCCGGGCGCTCGATGCGGGCGAGAAGGCGAAGCTCGTGGCCTATGCCACGGCGGCAACCACGCAGTCCTGCTTTGCCCGGGACCGGCAGCGCGACAGCCTGATGCACGATTTCGAGGTCGAGATCATGCCGGACATCCGGGCGCACTGGAGGCCGAACGCGGCGCTCTTCAACCGCTTCAAGAAGGCGTGGCTCCTGAGGATTCTCGGTGACGAGCTGGGGCTCGCGCAGGAGGCGGTGACATTGGCCTCCTCGACCAAGAAGGAGGTTGTCGCTTTCTGCAACAAGCTCTTCGCCGAGCCCTTCGCCACACTCACGGAGGCGCAGCGTGCAGCGGTCGCGGCCTGGTGCCCGCCGATGATGCAGACGGCAGGGATCGAACCGATGGAGACACCCGAGGCCGAGACGCCCGAAGGCGAAACCGAGGTCGCCTAGGCGGCCTGACCCTACAGCCGACCCGCACCGTCCGGTGCGGGTCGCACCTCTCTCAAACTCACAGGTAAATCCCATGGCACTTCTCAGCTTCACCGCGGCGAGCGTCGCGGCGCAGATCGCGCATGCGCGCGACTGTTCCACCTTCCTTCCCAACTGGAACGGGCCGGTCGGCAAACCCGCCCTGATCCTGGTCGTCGGCAATGGTGTCCATCTGCGCTCGAACGGCATCGACGGCACGACGACACGGATCGTCACCACCGAACGCGCCGATCCCTCATATGCCTTCGCCGAAGGCATCAACCCGTTCCGAGATCCGGACTGGATGGCCGCGCGGGAGGCGGCGTTTCGCGATCTGACGGGCCAGTTCTACACCGACATTCTCGNNTCGATGATGTGCAGATGCTCATCGATCGTGGGCACAACACCATTCGGCTGGCGACCGACGGTCACACGATCCGCGTCTTCCTGAGGCGCGCGTCCGACTACCTGATCGGCGGGACCTATGATGTCCCCTCCGGCCTCGGTGGGACGTTTCGGGTGATCCTTCGAGATGCCACCG
>JAGRMP010000026.1:2291-10136 GCA_020441225.1 Maritimibacter sp.
CGCGTGAAGACCTACGCGGACGAAAAGGCTGAAATCACACGGCTTTGCACTTTCGAGACCGACACCCGCAAGACGGTGCTGCTCAAAGCCTGCAAAGTGGGCTCGACCTGGTATGCGGCGGCAAAGGTGACCAATCTTGACGGCACCCCTGTCGAGGACGCGACCTACGTGACCGATGCCGACGGGTCGATCACCTTTGGAGCCGTGTTTCTCACCCGGTACGACGATGGCTGCTGGGGCTACAAGGACATGGAGGAGAGCGCCGGGCCGGTGGAGTCGCGGGCACCACTCAGTCTTCTTGCCCTATTGTCCGAGCTGAAGGATCCCGAGAGCTATGCCCATGCCTGGCGCCGGCGCTGCCGGGACTGGGCGGCGATCCCGGATTACGACGAGGGTGACAGGATCAGGCTCGCTGCGCCGGTCACACTGACCGATGGAAGTACCTGTCAGATCGTTACCGCCACACATTACCAGCGTGGAGGGAAAAAGCGCCGGTGCTACCGCGTCGAGGAAACCGGCGGGCTCTTGCGTTTGTCGAAGGCCTCGCTCGCCGGATCCGAGCTTCTCAGCTCCGCCAAGGGCGACGCGAGCCCCGTTCTGGCGGAGTTCTTCGCCGGGAAGAATTCCTGACAGCCCCCGTTTCGTCATCTGTCCAGCTTCAGGCCGCCTCCGCGCATTCGAAAGCGCAGAGGCGGCTTTCTGTCCTGTCGGACCCGCAACCTGACTCAAAGGACAGACGACATGACCGATCAAAGCCCGAAGAATGGGCCCGATTTCCCATCACAAGCCCGACTCCGGGACGCCCTGTCACAGATGGCCAAGGAGATCGAGGTCCAACCACTCAGGAGTTCGTCGCTGGCGCGGATCATGCGTGTAACCTTCGGTGGCAGCGATGCCGGCGGCGCGTGGTCCTGGCGCATGGCCTATGACATGATGCAAGCCGCTGCGGTCATGCAGGCGATGCGGACCAGCGGTTCGGATGCGTTTTCGACCGCCAAACTTCTCGCCTCGCGCCTCCTGACGGAAACCCGCCGCTCCGAAGCGCAAATCCGTCTGCAACAATTCAGCACCCCTTTGCCCTACGCCGCTCTGGTCGCCCGTGCCGCCGCCATCCGCGCAGGCGAGACCTTTCTGGAACCCTCGGCCGGCACCGGGGCGCTGGCCGTTTTCGCAGTTCTCGCGAGCGGCAAGCCGCTGCTCAACGAGATCGATCCCTTCCGGCGGACGCTCCTCGCGGCGGTCTTTGGTACAGAGGCGACCAGCTTCGACGCCGAGCATATCGACGACCTCCTGACGGTGCCCGACCTTCCAAGCGTCATTGTGATGAACCCGCCCTTCGCCTCCTCGGTCGACCGGTCCCGGGACAAACATATCGCGGCGAAGCATTTGATCGGAGCCGCCAAGCGGCTTGCGCCGGGCGGACGTCTCGTGGCGATCATGCCGATGGGATTTTCGCCGGAGCGGGATGCGGCGCATTGGGCACGCGCCTCGGCCATCGCAAAACCGCGCCTCGCTGTCACGATCCCCGGCCATGTCTACCGCAAACTCGGCACCACTGTCGAAACCCAGTTGATGGTTTTCGACAAGGTGCAGGAGGAGGTCGAATTCGTCCGTGCGGCTGCCTGCGATCTGGATGCGGCGCGGCAAATCGTCGATGACATCGCCGCGGTCCGACCGGCCGCTCCGCTTTCCCGCGCCGGTGCGATGGCCCGGCCTGTCTTACGGCAGGGCGGCTCTCCCGCATCGCTCAGGCGCCCAGTCGCCGCAGCCCCGACAGCCAAACCGACGACATACGCCGCCATACCGCTGGCCTTCAGCAGTCATGATACCCCGCGCGAGAACACTCCGGTCTCCGACATCTATGCCCGCTATCGTCCGCAACGGATCGAGATCACGGGCTCCCAGGAACATCCAACGCCGCTGGTCGAGAGCATCGCCATGGCCTCGGTGGCGCCGCCGATGCCGTCGCGAGAGGCCGCCGCCGATCTGAGCCTGCCCGGCCGCCTGATCGAGGAGGGCCATCTCTCCGAGGCGCAGCTCGAGACCATCCTCATGGCGAACGACGCTCACGCGCGTGAACTGCCGGGCCGGTTCATGATCGACGAGGACCAGACCCGAATGACGCGCGCCGACGATCATCCGGAGGCCCGCGCCTATCGCCTCGGGTATTTCCTCGGCGACGGCACCGGCTGCGGCAAGGGCCGGGAATGTGCCGGGCTGATCCTGGTGAACTGGCTCGCGGGACGGCGCAAGGCGGTCTGGATCTCCAAATCCGCCACGCTCATCGAGGACGCGATCCGCGACTGGACCGATCTCGGCGGCTCGCCCGCCGACATCCAGCCGCTCTCGAAATGGAAACCCGACCAGCAGATCCCCATGGGCGATGGTATCCTTTTCGTCACCTACGCGACCCTGCGCTCGGTCGGCAAACGCGGCACTACACGCCTCGGCCAGGTTTTCGACTGGATGGGTGACGGGTTCGACGGCGTGCTGGCCTTCGACGAGGCCCATGCCATGCAGAATGCCGCCGGGTCCGAGACGGGCAGGGGGGCCAAACCCTCGCAGCAGGGCTTGGCGGGCCTGCGGCTGCAACTCGCCGCGCCGCGCGCCCGGGTGTTTTACGTCTCGGCGACTGGCGCGACCAGCGTTCATAACCTGGCCTATGCCTCCCGGCTCGGCCTCTGGGGTCAGGGGCCCGAATATCCCTTCCCGAGCCGCGAGAGTTTCGTCTCGGCGATGGAGGCCGGCGGCGTGGCGGCGATGGAGGTTGTGGCGCGGGACCTGAAAACGCTCGGGTTCTACACGGCGCGGGCGCTCAGTTTCGACGGCGTGGAATATGATGTCCTGGAACACGCGCTCACCCCGGCCCAGATCGAGATCTATGACGCCTACGCCGGGGCCTTTCGCACGATCCATCACAATCTCGAGGCGGCGCTGACCGCGACAGGGATCAACGACGCCTCCGGCCAGACCAACGCCTCCGCTGCGAAGGCCTCGGCGAAATCTCGCTTTGAGAGTACCAAGCAGCGATTCTTCAATCACATGCTTTTGGGCATGAAGGCAAAAACCGTCATCCGCGCCATGAAGCAGGATCTGGAGGACGGCTTTGCCTGTGTCGTTCAGGTGGTTTCCACAGGCGAGAGCCTGCTGAAGCGCCGACTCGAGGCGATGGACCCCGAGGACCAACTGACCGAGGGTGCCCTCACACCTCGGGACTATGTTCTGAGCTACCTCGAACAGGCCTTTCCGATCCACGCCCAGCAGCTGGTCGAGATCGACGGCAATGTCGTTGCCGAACCGCTGCGGGATGCGAACGGCGCCTTGGTCGTGTCGCGCGAGGCGCTGGCCTTGCGGGACGCGGCGATGATGGAGTTGATGGCCCTGGCACCGATCCCGGCGGCGCTCGACCAGATCCTCTGGGCCTTTGGCGACGAGGCCGTGGCCGAGGTCACGGGACGCTCCATCCGTCCGCTGAAATCGCAGGACGGCGCGCTCTTCATCGAGAAGCGCAGCGCCAGCAGCAATTCATCGGAAACCCGGGCCTTCATGGAGGGCGAGAAGGACATCCTGATCTTTTCAGATGCCGGCGGGACCGGCCGGTCCTATCACGCCGCGCAGACAGCAAAAAACCAGAAGCGGCGGCGGCATTACCTCTTGGAGCCAGGCTGGCGGGCTGACGCGGCGATCCAGGGGCTCGGCCGCACACATCGCTCGGCGCAAGTCAGCGCGCCCTTCTTCCGGGTCTGCACCTCCGACGTGCACGGCGAGAAGCGCTTCACTTCGACGATCGCCCGGCGGCTCGACCAGCTCGGCGCACTCACCAAGGGCCAGCGCGAGACCGGCTCGCAGGGCATGTTCCGCGAGGAGGACAACCTTGAAAGCCCGATCGCAAGGGCGGCGCTCCGCGGTTACTATGCCGATCTGGCCGCCGGGCGCGCGACGGCGATGAGCTACGAGCAGTTCACCGACTGGACCGCCTTGCGGCTCATCGATCAGGACGGCGTGCTTCTGGAAGAGCTGCCGCCCATCCAGCGCTTCCTCAACCGGGTGCTGGCGTTGCCGATTCACATGCAGAACGCGCTCTTTGCCGAGTTCATGAGCCGGATCGCCGACCAGACCGAGCGGGCGCGGGCCGCCGGAACGCTTGATCTCGGGGTCGAGACGCTGCGCGGCGAGAGGATCGAGCAGGTTTCCACCGAGGATCTCTGGACCTGCCCGAAATCTGGCGCGGTGACACGCATCATCGGGCTTGAGGTGACCGACCCCGTGCATGTTCTCTCCGCCGAAGAGGTGCTGAACCGGAACCCCGACAAGCTGGCGATGATCAATCGCGCCTCCGGGCGCGCGGCGCTGATCTCGGCCCGCCCGATGCAGATCTATGACGAGGAGATCGTGACACTCATGCGCAAGGTGACCCGGCCCACCGGGTCTACATATGTGGATGAGGCGAAGTTCGGAAACTCTGCCTGGGAGGACATCAAGCATCCTGAATTCCTCCGCCTCTGGGACGAGGAGGCCGACAGCCTGCCGAAGGTGACCACGACGAAGCTCTACCTGCTGACCGGGCTGTTGCTGCCGATCTGGAAGGACATCCCCTCGGGCAATGAGCGCATCTACCGGGTCACGCCGGAGGGGCAGGGGAGCATGATCGGCCGCACTGTCAGCGAGGATGGCGCAGCGGCGCTCAGAGCGCGGTTCATGGTGGGTACCCCGAAAACCCCGCAGGAGATGTTGACGGCGGCGCTCGGGTCCACCGCGCCGGTCGATCTGGGCCGCGGCCTCACGCTCACCCGCCGCCGGGTCGCGGGCGCGGCACGGCTCGAGATCGACGGGGCCGACCGGGGCATGATCGAGGGGTTGAAGGCCGTGGGGTGTTTCACGGAGATCATCGCCTTCCAGCTTCGGGTCTTCGTGCCGCACGGGGAGGGCGCCAATACCGAAACGATCCTGGGCCGGATCGTGGGGGATGGGTCTCCGACGGCGGCCGAGCGGGCCGCCTGAAAGGGAAAGCTGGCGTCGGGTGCGGGTGACGCAGGGAGGGGTTTTGCCCTCCTGCGGGCTGGCGCCGTTGCGGTGCTTCGGACCGCCCGGCGTCTTCCCAATCCCTGACGAGAGGAAGAGAACCATGACCGATCCGATGATCGATGATGTGGCGACGCTGGCGATGCGGTGTGCCGGGCGCGAGATCGACCGGACAGAAGGCGGGTGCAACTGGGTCAGCCCGGCGCCTCTTCGGGTGGGGGACTGAGATGTCTCATCTCTATCGCTCCCTGCGCCTGCCGCTTTCCGCCAGTTCGCGCGAGGTGGTGAAGGCAGCAGCCAAGGCGCTGCATCCCGGGCTTCGCCGGATGCGCGCGCTTCGCCTCGCGCGGCGGCGATACTACCGGGACATGCTGAACGAGCATGAGGCGGCCCAGGCGGCCGCGCGCCAATCGGGACCCTGAGGCCGTCAACCGCGAAATCCCTCACCCCACCCTCTGCGCCCGGCCCGTTGGCCGAGCGTCCTATATTCTGGAGAGACAGTCATGGCTGATTACTTCACCCACTTCTCCTGCGTCCTCGACGTCGGGACCCCGGAACATGCAGCGCGGGCGGTCGAAATATTCGAAGAGCGCCCGAGCAGAAGAGCTGACGGCAACTTCGACATTTTCACGGGCTTTTCTGTCTCGGTGCCTGATGGATCACAGAGTTCGGTCCTCTGGATCCATGACGACGACAGCGGGGATGTCGAGTGTGTTGTCGCTTTCGTGTTGCGGCTTGCCGAGGAGTTCGATTTGACCGGACTATGGGGGTTCGGGCATGCAAGAACCTGTTCCCCGCCGCGTCTCGATGCCATTGGTGGCGGCGCGCATATCCTAGACCTCGACGCGCGAAAATGCGTGGGCTTGATCGGCACGCAAGAGTGGCTAACGGCAGAGCTGAATGTGCGGATGATCTCGCCCAGCTAAAGCGTTTCGGGTTTTCGTCGAGAAAGTAAGTATCAGGATTCGAACGAAATAAGTTCAAATTCTGATTCAGTGCAAACCAGAAATGCTATAGTCGCGCGCTCGATTGTTCCATTGCACCGGCCAAAACTCGCGCACAGCTTCCGCAGGTAGGTGAAACGCTGGGACGGGCCAAGGACACCCCTTCAAACTGCGCCTGAGGTCACCTGTTCCCGTCGATCCATTTCGACATCAGGGCGCGGTCACGGAAGCACTCGTCCGGCACGGCGCGGCGCTTGATCCGGGCGAGGCGCTCGGCGAAGGCCACCTGTTTCGAGCTTGGCAGGTTGCTTGCGGGCGCAGGTGTCATCTTCGCCTGTACCTCGATCCATGCGCTCAAGGATCTGCGGTCCTGCTGAACGTCCCAGGGCAAAAGCGTCTGGTTGCGCAGCGCAAGCGAGCGCGCATAGGCGATCTGTTTCGGCGTGACGGGCAGGGCAAAGGCGGTGTCCGACATGGCTGAACTCCCTTCCTGGCATGGGCTTGAATATAGAACATATCAGGAACAAAATCAAGTTTGGCGATCCTGCGCGTCCAGGTGCGGAAGAGTGAACTGCCCCCGGACAGGGTGGGTCGGGTGGTGCCGAGAGTGTTCTTCCCGTCTCGCTTTCCCCCTCGGTCCGAAGGCCAATCTCGTCTTGGTCAAGCCGGTGCCGTGATCCTCACAAAGGCTGGCGCTGACCGCGTTTCGGCTCGGGTCGAACGGGCCGCCTTAAAGGCAAAGCAGGCCCGTCGTCAGGGGGAACGCGGGGTTGGCGGTTTGCCTGCCCGCAGTTCCGCGCCGGGCCACCCTCCCGGACCTCCGGCGTGTCACGCAATCTCATGAAAGGAAGAGATCCATGACCAATCCCCAGATCGACTTCGCCGAGACGATGGCCAAATGGCAGGCCGAGCGTGAAGCCGCCAACAAGGCCGCCCGCAGCGAGCTGCTCCCGCAATTGCGCGCCCTCCGCATCACCGAGGTGGTCGCCGAATACGAAGGCTACGGCGATTCCGGCAACATCGAAGACGTGACGGTGCAGCCCACGGGCATCGAGCTCCCCGGCGATCTCCGCACGAAGCTCGGGGATTTTGCCTGGTCGGTGGCCTACCACCAGCATCCGGGCTTTGAGAACAACGAAGGTGGATACGGAACGCTGACCTGGGATGTCACCGCCGACAGCATCACGCTCGATCACGCCGACCGATATGTTGAGTGCTCCCACAGCCATGATGAGGGGCTTTGACATGGCCCATCCGCTCCATCATGCCGAAAGCTCCGCCCGGAAATACGGCGGCAAGCCTTCGGACTATCAGGCGCTGCACGAGTTTTTCGATGTCTCCAAGGAGCACCTCGCGCTCTTCGTCCATCGAGCCTACAGGCACCATACTCTCGGTGTGTTCGAACTGGAGCGCCAGTTCGGCANNTCGGCAGAACGCTGACCAACAGTGCCGGCCGGGTCATCCCGACCCGCTGGATCGGCGAGCAGCATGTCCGCGAGGATTGCCAGGGCCGCATCCCGTCGCTTGCCGACTGGCTCATCCGCATCCAGCCCGAGCCATGGATGGCCAACGGGCGGATCGACAATGATCCGTCCGGGGTCGTCGGCGACCCGCGGGTCGCGTGGATGGCGGAGGTGGCTGCGGGTAGGACGATCCTTGGCCTCCAGGACTGGATGGCGGCCGCGGAATACGGATCAGACCCTGCGACATCGGACGCCTCCGGTCGCGGGGGGCTTGATGTCCTTTCGGGAGAGGGGGTGTGATCATGCGAAACGTCCGCAGCTTCTACGATTGCAGCACCGCACATCTTCCCGAGCAAACCGCCCAGGCCATCGACAGCGGACTCTTCGCCATATCGCCGACCATGCAGAACGAATTT
>JAGRMP010000312.1 GCA_020441225.1 Maritimibacter sp.
GGTAGAGCGCTTCGTTCACATCGAAGATGTCGGGGGTTCAAATCCCTCATCACCCACCATTTCCCCGCCGTCTGCCGCGTCCCCCGGCTCGAACCGCTGACGTCCGGGTCCGCCGGGGTCGGGTTGCCGGTCGGACCGTCGGGACCGCGGCGGCGACACCGGGTCTCGACCGCCGCCCCCGCGCGGTGCCCCGGAACCAGCCGCAGAGCCGAACCGGCGCCAGGCCGGAGCCAGACCGGAGGCAGACCATGTATCCCGAGCTGATCGTCATCCGCCACGGCCAGACGCAGTGGAACCTCGAGGGCCGCTGGCAGGGCCACGGCGACTCGCCTTTGACCGCGAAGGGCGAGGACCAGGCCCGGGCCATCGGCGGTATCCTGGCCCGTGCCGGCATCACCGCAGAGAGCCACCGGGCCTATGTGAGCCCGTCGGGCCGGGCGCGGGCCACGGCCCGGCTCGCCCTTGGCGAGGGCTGGGACCCGATCCCCGATCCGCGCCTGCGCGAGATCGACGCGGGCCGCTGGGAAGGCTGGCTGGTCACCGACATTGTCGCCGAAGCCGGACTGCCGGAGGACTACCATCCGCTCATGCTCTACGAGAACATCCCGGACGGCGAAAGCCTCGAAGGGCTGCGCGACCGGGCGCGCGATTTCCTCGCCAGCCTCGACCGTCCCAGCCTGCTCGTCACCCACGGGATGACCTCGCGGATGATCCGCACGCTGGCGACGGGCCGCGATCTCGACCGGCTGGACGAGGTGCCGGGTGGGCAGGGGGTGGTGTACCGGGTCCGGGACGGCGTTCACGAGACGCTGGACACCTGACCGCCGGGTCGCCCGCGCGGCCCCACGCTGGGCGCGGGCGTTCTTTTATGAAAAGAACGCGACAGAAAATCGGAGATTTTCTGGGCCCCGTGCCCCGCCCGTACCGCCCTTGCCCGCCGGCGTCGCGCGGACACACCGGCACGTGCCGACCCTTGCGCAGGCCTGCCTCCAGAGGGTATGAGCAGCGCACAAATGCCTCGGGCGATTGCCCCGGCCCGGGTGATTAGCTCAGTTGGTAGAGCGCTTCGTTTACACCGAAGATGTCGGCGGTTCGAGCCCGTCATCACCCACCATCCCCCCCGGCCCGGATACACCGCCGCTTTACCGGCGCCGCCGCGGCGTCGGCCATGCCCCACCGCACGACCCATGCGTACCCGGCCGCTGCACCGGCAGCGAAACACCCCGGTGCAGCGGGCACCGGGGTGACAGAGAACAGGGATCCGGGGGGCAGGGGCCGTGCGGTCAGCTCGACGCGTCGGCCACCTGCGGCAGGCGCCAGCGCAGTTTCGACCAGTCGCGCCGGCCCAGGATCATCGACACGGTGGCAAACTCGAAGCCACGGTCCGCGAGCCCGTCGAGCGCCGAGGGCATCGCGCGGATGGTCGGGGCGTGGATGTCGTGGGTCAGGATGATCGCGCCGGCCCGCGACTTGTTGACGATCCGGCTCGCGACCACGCTTTCGCCCGGGCGGCGCCAGTCCTCGGGGTCGACCGACCACAGGATCGTGGGCATTTCGCGGTCCCGGGCGATCCGGTGCGCCTGGCCGTCGGTAAGCGCGCCATAGGGCGGACGCAGCGTCGTCGGGATCCGTTGCACCGCCTTGTAGACGGCGTCGGAGGTGCGGTCGAGTTCGCGGAACATGCCCGCAGAGCCGAGCCGCGACAGGAACGGATGGCTCCAGCTGTGGTTGCCGATCTCGTGGCCCTCGTCGACGATACGCTTGAGAATGTCGGGGTAGCGCGCCGCGTTGCGGCCGATCACGTAGAAGGTGGCACGGATGTTGCGCGCCTTCAGCATGTCGAGCAGCGCCGGCGTCAACGTCGGATGCGGCCCGTCGTCGAAGGTCATGGCGACCTGGTTTCCGCGCGTCAGCCCCGATTTCACGGCGTCCGGCCGCGCGGTGGCAAAATCTTCCGGCAAGGCAACCGAGGACGCGGCGAACCCTGTGGACGGAATCATCCCGCCACACAGCATCGCTGCCCCCGATCCCGCGATCAGGTTCCGTCTTGTAAGCACCCCGGTCCCTCTTCCCCTAACGAATGTTTGAACACATACCCTCGTTGCCAGTATCTCAACAAAGAAATGTTCGGTGCAAGCATTCGAGTTGCATTTTTCCGATTCCTTGTGGGGATTGTTTCCACCGGCGCACCTATAGCATAGGTAGGTGTGAATTGTACAATTTTGTTCACCAATAAAAACCAAGTCCCGGGACGATCTGTGGATAACCGGCCGGAGCGCGGGCGGCGACTCACCCGGCGTCCCGGCCGACCCCGTCGCGTCTCCCGGCCGAACGCCCGGCCCGAAGGCCCCGGTTGCCACGCCTCCTGCCGTGCGGCGAGTGTGCGGTGTCGGCCGCGCGACGGGGCCCGCGCGACGGGGCCCGCGCCCCGCCTTGCACCCAGCCTTGCGCCCGGCCTTGCGCCCCGCCTTGCTCCTGGCCTTGCACCTGGCCTTGCGCCCGGCCATTCGACGGCGCCCGCGACGGGGCAGGGCCCCCGCGCGACCGCCGGGCGCAGCCCCGGTACGCGCGTCCCCCGCGTGTCGCCCGGGCGGCGCATCTGCCCGCCTGTGCGGGTGCGTGTCCCCGAATGCGACCGTGGGAGCGCGGGGCCTGGCGGATCGCAGGCCCGGCCGGGCGCCGTGGGGCCAAAGCGGATCTCTCCCGGCGGAAATGCCCCGATGGAAAAATCTCGCCCGCCGCGCGACGAACCGCTTGACGCCCCGCGGCCAGACGCCTAATACCCGGCGGCACGGCGCGCCTCGGCGTGGCCGTCACAGCAGCGGGCGGTTGTAGCTCAGTTGGTTAGAGTACCGGCCTGTCACGCCGGGGGTCGCGGGTTCCCGCCCCGTCAACCGCGCCACCTTCCCCCGATACCGGTCCGCCGCCCGAGCGTGCAAGACGCCAAGCTCCATGCCGCCGGCGT
>JAGRMP010000313.1:0-8561 GCA_020441225.1 Maritimibacter sp.
CGCCCAGCGTGGGGCTTTCCCAGTCGTCCTCGACGAAGCGGATGTCGTGGACGCCCATGTCGATGCCGATGGCTTCGAGCGAGCCGAGATAGAGCGCCTGCAGATCGGGCGGGCTCGGTTTGATCAGCACCTGGTACTGATAATAATGCTGCAGCCGGTTGGGGTTTTCGCCGTAGCGCCCATCGGTCGGCCGGCGCGAGGGCTGGACATAGGCCGCGGCCCAGGGCTGCGAGCCGAGAGACCGCAGCGTGGTGGCCGGGTGAAAGGTGCCCGCGCCCACTTCCATGTCATAGGGCTGCAACACCGCGCAGCCCTTGGACGCCCAGTAGGACTGGAGCCGCAATATGATCTCCTGAAAGCTCCGGGGGGCACCGGGAGCGGCGTGCGGCGGGGCTTTGGTCGCGGTCTCGGCCATCGGGTCTCTCCGGTCGTCGCTTTTCGTGCGCGGGCATGGTCGCGGGCGTGGGAATTCAGCGCTCTCCATAGGCCGGGCGCCGGGGAGGGTCAATCATAGCTGCAACAGGCGCACACTCACTTACGTCGAGGGCCTTGGCGATTCTTGACCTTGTCCGCGCTTTGCTGTGTTACTGGCCCGGAAAAATCGAGCACAGCCCCAAAACGGGCCCAAAACGGGTAATTATCAAGATGAAACGCGTCCTTTCCGCGATCCTGCTCCTTGCAGCCCTGGTGACCGTCGGGCTGGTGCCGACCGGCGCCCGCGCGCAGGAAAGCTTCTGGGTCCAGCTTTCGGCCAATGCCACCCTGGCGGAAGCCGAGGGCGATGCCCGCGCCTATGCCGCGCGGCTGCCGGAGGTCAACGGCTTCCGGCTCGGCAATTCCGGCTGGTACGCCGTCGCGCTCGGCCCCTACTCGGCCGAAACCGCGACCGAGAAACTGATTGCGCTCAGGGCCCAGGGCGCGATCCCGAACGACAGTTACATCTCCGACGGCGCGCCCTATGGCCAGCGGTTCTGGCCGGTGGGCGCGACCGAGCCCGCGGGCGCAGCGACGCCGGTCGAGGAGACCGCGGCCACCGTCGAACCGGAGCCCGAACCGGCGCCCGTGGCCGAGCCGCTGCCGACCGAGCCGGTCGTGGCCGCGCCCGAACCCGCCCCCGCGCCTGCCCTGCCGGTGCCCGCCGAGGAAACCCGCGAAGAGGCGCTGGCCGCCGAACGCGCGCTCGACGAGGACGGCCGCAAGGCGTTGCAGATCGCGCTGCAATGGGAAGGTTTCTACCAGTCGCTGATCGACGGCGATTTCGGCCCCGGCACCCGCGGTGCGATGGCGGCCTGGCAGGCGGCGCAGGGCTACGAAGAGACCGGCGTGCTCTCGAGCCGCCAGCGCGCCGAGCTGATGCAGGGCTACAATGAGGTGATGGCCTCGATGGGCCTCGCCCAGGTGATGGACCCGCGCGCCGGGATCGAGATCACCCTGCCCACGGCGATGGTGAAGTTCACCCGCTACGAAGCGCCGTTCGCGCATTACGAAGGCGACGAGGGCGTGCGCGTGGTGCTGATCAGCCAGCGCGGCGACCGGGCGACGCTCTGGGGGCTCTACGACATCCTGCAGACCCTGGCGGTGGTGCCGCCGGAGGGCCCGCGCAAGCGTGACGACGCCTCGTTCTCGATCCAGGGCGAGAACGCCCAGCTCATCTCCCACACCTACGCCGCGCTGGTCGATGGCGCGGTCAAGGGTTGGATGCTGATCTGGCCGCAGGGCGAGCGGGTGCTCGACGCCGAGACCGGCGCCTACACCTACGAACAAGACCGCCGCCTCGGCCTGGTGCTCGAGGCGATGCGCACGAGCTTCACCTCGCTCGGAGCGACCGCGCTCGACGACAACGCCGGGATGGACGATGCGACCCAGTCGATCGACCTGGTCTCGGGGCTGGAGATCCGCCGGCCGGAGAAATCCCGCTCGGGCTTCTATGTCTCCGACACCGGCGCGGTGCTGACCACCACGGAAGCGGTGGAAAGCTGCGGCCGGATCACGCTGGACGAAGCCTATGACGTCGACGTCGCCGCGCGCGACGAGGCGCTCGGGCTCGCCCTGCTCACGCCCACCCAGCCGCTCGCGCCGCTGGCGGTGGCCGAGTTCCTGCCCAGCGAACCGCGGCTGCAGTCGGAGCTGGCGGTGGCGGGCTATTCCTACGGCGGCCGGTTGTCTTCACCGACGCTGACCTATGGCCGGCTTGCCGACGTCTCGGGGCTCTCGGGCGAACCCGAGATCTCGCGGCTCGAAATCCGCGCCCAGGACGGCGATACCGGCGGGCCGGTCATCGACCAGAACGGGTCGGTCGCGGGCATGTTGCTGGCCTCGCCCTCGGGCGACGGCCGGGTGCTGCCGACCGATGTGGGCTTCATCGCCAAGGTCGCGACGCTCGCCGATTTCCTCGCGGCAAACGGCATCACCGCGGCGACCGCCGGTTTCGCGGGGTCGATGACGCCCTACGAGCTGTCGGGCCATGCCGCCGACCTCACCGTGCTGGTGAGCTGCTGGGATTGAGTTTCAGATCGTGAACAGGTGAAACGCCCGCCCCCGTGGCGGGCGTTTGGTTTTGCGGGCGCCCGGTTCGGGCCCCTGCCCTACCCGTCCAGCGCCGCCAGCACCGCCGCGACCAGTGCCTCGGTGGGTTCGGTCCCGACCGACAGCCGCACGAAACCCGGCGCGACGGCATCGCCCCAGCGCGCCCGGCGTTCGGCCGTGGTGTGGACCCCGCCAAAGGAGGTGGCCGGCGCGATCAGCGGGCAGGCCGCGATGAAGCGCTCGGCGGCCGCTTTGTCGGCGAGGGTGACCCCGATCAGAAAGCCCATCCGCCGCATCTGCCGCGCGGCAAGGGCGTGGTCCGGATGGCTTACCAGCCCCGGGTAACGCAGATCGCGCACCGCCGGGTGCGCCTTCAACGCATCCGCCAGAACCGTCGCCGTCGCGCACATCCGCTCGAACCTCAGCTCAAGCGTTTCGAGCGACCGGTGCAACAGCCAGGCCTCGAAGGGTCCGGGAATGCCACCCGCGAGCGTGCGCCAGTCGCGCATCGCGGCGAGCAGGTCCGGATCGCGGGTCGCCACGTGGCCCATCAGCAGATCGCTGTGCCCGCCCGGCGCCTTGGTGTCGGAGGCGACGAGGATGTCGGCGCCCAGATCGAGCGGGCGCTGGCCGAGCGCGGTCATCGTGGTGTTGTCGGCGATGGTGACGCCGCCCGCCCGGCGCACCGCGTCGCTCACGGCGGCGAGGTCGACGAGGTCGAGCCCGGGGTTGGACGGCGTCTCGACAAAGACCGCGCGAAAGCCCTCGAACCCGCCCTCGCTGAAGCGCGGGGTCGGTCGGGTCTCGACGGTCACGCCGAGACCTTCGAGAAAGCGGGTCGCCAGAGAGCGCGGGGTGTAATAGCCGTCCGACGGCAGCAGCAGCCGGTCGCCCGCCTTGAGCACCGCGAAAAGCGCGGCGCTGATCGCGGCCATGCCGGAGGGAAAGACGAGCGCGGGGGCGTCTTCGAGGGTGGCGAGCATGCTCTCGAGCGCGGTCCAGACCGGGTTGTCCGACCGGCCGTAGCCCGGCACGTCCGGCTCGGGGTCGCCCGGCAGGTGGTACATCGAGGCGAGCGTGAGCGGCAGGGCGAGCGGCGCGCCCTTCGAAAGGGTCTCGCCGCGCAGGTGCAACAGGCGCGCGGCCAGGTCGTCGTCGCGGTCGGTCATCGGGGGCTCCTCTGGGTGGCTGTCCGGGCGGGGTCAATACGCGTCAGTCGCGCCAGAAACGCAAGGTGAAGAGCACGTAGACCGACAGGACTTCCAGCCGCCCCACCAGCATCGCCAGCGAGAGCAGCCATTTGGCGGTGTCGTTGAGGCTCTTGAAATTCCCCGACGGTCCGATCGTGTCGCCGAGCCCCGGCCCGATATTGGCGAGCGCCGTCGCCGCGCCCGAGACGGCGGTCACGGTGTCGAGCCCGGTCATCCCGAGCGCCACCGACAGCACGCCGAGCGAGACGATGAACATGCCGAAGAACGCCATCACCGAGGACAGGATCTCCTCGGTCACCGGCCGGCCGTTGTAGCGCGGGGTAAACACGCCGTGGGGCGCGTGGATCGAGCGGATCTGGGCGCGCACGGCGGCGAACAGGAGCTGGTAGCGGAAGATCTTGACCGAACAGGCGGTGGAGCCCGCGCAACCGCCGATCAGCCCGAGAAAGAAGAAGATCACCACCGGGAACGGTCCCCAGAGCTGGTAGTCGACGCTGGCGTAGCCGGTGCCCGAGATGATCGAGGTGACGTTGAAGATGCCTTCGCGAAACCCGTGTTCGAAATGGTCGCCGTTGACGATCAGCCGGTAGACCGTCATCGCCAGCGTCATGGTCAGGATCACGCCGAGATAGCCGCGCACCTGCGGGTCCGTGAACAGGGGCTTTGCGGTGCCCTGCACCATCTGGATGTAACGCACGAAGGGCAGGCTTCCGAGGATCATGAAGATCGAGGCCACGTATTCCGGCGCGCCCTGGTATTCGCCCATGCTGGCGTCGTGGGTCGAGAAGCCGCCGGTCGAGATCGTGGTGAGCGCGTGGTTCACCGCCTCGAAGGGCGGCAGGCCGACGCTGAGATAGGCGATCATGTTGGCAAAGGTCAGCACCACGTAGATCGCCGAGATCCGGCCGGCGATATCCACCGCGCGCGGCAGCACCTTGCCCATGGTGTCGAAGGCTTCGGAGCGGAAGATCTGCATCCCGCCGACCCTGAGTTCGGGCAGGAAGACCATGGCGACGACGATGATCCCGATGCCGCCGAACCATTGCAGCATCGAGCGCCAGACAAGCAGGCCCTCGGGCAGCTCGTCGAGCCCGTCGAGCACGGTCGAGCCGGTGGTGGTGAGCCCCGACATCGCCTCGAAGATCGCGTCCACCGGCCGGGCCTGGATCTCGCCGAGCACGAGCGGCATGGCAGCGAAGAACGGCAGCGCGATCCAGATCAGCGTGGTGAGCAGGAAGGTCTGCTGGATGGTCAGGCCCTGGCGCGCGGTATTGGCGGTGGCGAGCGACATCGAGCCGCCGACCACGACCGTGACGGCGGCGGTCGCGAGGAAGACCTGCCAGTCGGGCGAGCCGTAGTAGAGGTCGACAAGCATCGGGACGAGCATCGTCGCGCCCAGAATGGCGACGACGAGTCCGATCACGTAGACGACGGGGCGCAGGTCGATCATGGCGCGAGCGTTGGCCCGGGCGGGAGCCGGTGTCAAGCAGCCGCCGTGTGCGGCCGGGCGGTGTCCGGGGTGAGGGTCAGGTGGCGGGTGCGGCGGCGGGGCCTGGCGCCCGGGTCAGGGTGCGGGGTCGAACAACGGCACGCGGTTGCACCGGTGCCGGCGCAGGAGGTTGGAGCGCCGCGGGCCTTCCAGAATGGGGCGCGCAGGCCGGCCGCGCGCGAGCCGGGTCTCGATGTCGGGCAGGATCGCGACCAGTTCGGCCCAGGTTTCCGGGCCCAGGGCGCGGCGCGCCATCGGGCCCGGGAACAGGGTTTCGGCCGGCGCGCCATTGGCGAAGACGATCTCGTGGCGGTCGCACAGGATGTGGAAATAGCGCACATGCCCGGGGCGGTCGTCACGACGGATGCCGCTGAGGGCGGCCAGCTCTTTCGCTGCGACCAGCACGTCGCGCGCGCCGGTCATCCGCGCGACCACGCGCGAGCGCACCAGGAGCCGGTGCTGGGGCGAGACGTAGAGCGTGCGCCGCGGCAGCCCCGCGCCGAGTGCGCCGACGGCAATGCGGATCGGCTGCAGCGCCGGGCTGCGCGCCACGCGGCGTGAGCCGATCCAGCGGATCGTCTGCGCGCCGTGGTCGGCGGTGACGACCCGGTCGCCGGAGCGAAGCCGCTCGACGGGTACCTCGCCTGCCGGTGTCGGGATCGCCGTCCCGCGCGCGAAACAGACGACCCCGGTGTTCTCGACGGTGAAAGACGACCCGTCGGCGCTGGCACCGGTGAAGGTCAGGCTGTCGCCGGCCTCGAATTGGGTGTTGTCCGCATAGTCGACCCCGTCGACGCCATCGTTCGACTGGTTGAGCGCCCCGTCGTCCGCCAGGTCGGCGTGGAGTTCCCAGATGTCGTCGTAGAAGCCGGACAGGTCGATGAAATCGTTGTTGGTGCTGTCGCCGTCCGAAAGCGATCCGGTGTTGCCGGTGTTGAAATCGGTGATCGTGTCGGCGCCGTCGCCCCGGGAATAGACGAAGATGTCGTCGCCCGCGCCGCCGGTGAGCGCGTCGTCCCCCGCCCCGCCGGTGAGGATGTCATCGCCGCTGCCGCCGTCGAGGCTGTCGGCGCCGGCACCGCCCGAGATCGTGTCGGCGCCCGCCCCAGCGTCAACCGTGACGCCGGTACTGGCGGCCGAGGCGTCCAATACGTCGGCCTGGTCGGTGAGGTCGATCGCTTCGATTTCGGAGAAGGTGCCCGAAGCCGTGCCGGCGGTGTAGCTGCCGGCCTCGTCGCCGGTATAGGTGACACTGGCCCCTTCGGCGCCGGTGAAGACGAGCCTGTCGCCGTCGGTCTCGCCGGTCTCGCCGCCGGCGATCGTGTCGATCCCGCCCTGCCCGGTGAAGACCTCGAAAGTGTCGTCGCCGCCGTCGCCGGAGAGCTGGTTGGCGCCCGCGTTGCCCTGGATCCAGTCGTCGCCTTCGCCGCCAAAGATCGTGTCGTCGCCGTCATCGCCGCCGAGATCGTCGGCCCCATCGCCGCCGAGGATCGAGTCTGCCCCGGCGTCGCCGAAGATCTCGTCGTTGCCGGTACCGCCAACGAACGTGTCGTCGCCGGTGCCGCCCCAGAGCGTATCTGCGCCCGCACCCCCGTCGGCCGAGAGCCCGACGGTGTCGGCGCCCGCGGACAGGAAATCGTCACCCTCCCCGAGGACGATACTCTCGATCTGGTAGAAGGAGGCCGTGTCGGTGCCATCGGTCAGCGTGCCGGTCTGGGGCCCGGTGTAGATCACCGTCAGGCCGACCGTGACCAGCGAGGCGTCGATCGTGTCGGTGGGATCGGTGCCGAGGACCGTGGAGTCGCCGCCGCGGATCGTGTCGTTGCCGAAACTGTCGGCGAGGATGAAGGTGTCGGCGTCTTCCTCGCCCGAGAGCGAATCGTCGCCGGTCCCGCCCACGATCGTGTCGTCGCCCCAGCCGGTATAGATGGTGTCGTTGCCCGCGCCGCCATCGACCTCGTCGTTACCGGACTCGTGAGAGCCGTAGATGTCGTCGATGAGATCGTGGCCGTCACCGCCCGTGACGGTGTTTGCGCCGGCGCCGTAGTAGATCGTATCGTCGCCGCTGCCACCGCCGATCACGTCGTCGCCGGTGCCGCCGGTGATGATGTCGTCGCCTGCATTGCCGTAGAGCCACTGGTCGTAGCCCGACGCCGAGGCGTCTATCGTGTCGCCGTAGCCGGTGCCGTAGATCGCCTCGATCTGGTGGAAGGTGCCGTAGCCCGTGCTCCCGGCGTAGTCGTAGTAACCGGCCTCGTGACCGGTGAAGGTGACCGCGACACCCGCCGTGGAAATGTAGTTGGAAAACACGATGGTGTCGAAATCCGAGCCACCCTCGCCGCCCCAGATGTAGTCGGTGTCATGGTCGTCGGTGATGGCGAACACGTCTTCGCCGTCATCGCCGTAGAGCCAGTCGGTGCCGAGATCGCCGGAAATGGTGTCGTCGCCGGTCCCGCCATGGATCTGGTCGTTGCCCAGCCCGCCGATGATCTTGTCGTCACCGGCATCGCCGTAGATCGTGTCGTTGCCGGTGCTGGCCCGGTCGAACGACCCGATCACATCGTTGCCGTCGCCGCCGAAGACGAGATCGCTGCCGTCGCCGGTGAAGATCTGATCGTTGCCCGCGCCCGCGTTGATCACGTCGTTGCCGGTTCCCGACGGGCTCTGCGTCGCCCCGCTGAAGATCAGCTCGTCACCGGAGGTCGCGGTGTAGTTGTCCCAGCCCGACGACAGGTATTCCGGCGTCTGGGTGGTCGAGATCGTGCCGGTCTCGCCCTCCGGCACCTCGTAATCCTGGTTGGGAACGAAATACCAGGCGCCGGAGACAAAGTAGATGATGCCATCGACCTGCGGCGCCGACGCGTAGCTGACATAGGCACCGGCAACCGGCGCATAGGCATAGGGATCGAAGACAAGGGTCTCGGTCGATGAAATGCCATCGCCGACGGACGGACCATAAGCGCCCGTATCCAGATACAGTCTGTAGCCCGTGGCCATGCCCCGACCCGCTCCGATCAACCCTTTCCGTCACAGCGTAAACAGGAAGTTTTGAGCGTCGGTGAATGGGCCCGGAAAAGTGGCCGGGATTTGCCTCAAATCCTCTGGAGCACCGGACCCGAGCCGCCTGCGGGATCAGCCGCGGTGGATCAGGGTCGAAAACAGCTTGGGATCGAGCGACTGCGCCCTGAACGTCTCGCCTTCGGTCAGGATCGACACCGCATCGTGGCTGTGCAGGCTTTCCTGGTGGCTTGCCACCACCCGGAAATCGCCGATCCGGGCGTCGCGCTTGAGCTGCTCGGTGTAGAGCCGGGCGGCATCCTCGACGAAGATCGGGT
>JAGRMP010000313.1:8583-8795 GCA_020441225.1 Maritimibacter sp.
CCTGCTCGTCCTCGCGCTTGACCATCACCTGGGTCTCGGTCGGCACCGCTTCGCGGCACAGCTCGATCAGGTCCTCGAACCACAGGCACGGTGTGTCACAGACCACCTCGACCGAGATCCGCGCCACCGACCGCTGGCTGTGCGGGGTGGCGAGCTGGCCGCGGGACTGGCGGGCATGCTCGCTCAATTCCAGCGAACAGGGGCAGGTCGAG
>JAGRMP010000314.1 GCA_020441225.1 Maritimibacter sp.
CGACCGGGGTCAAGGCGATGGCGATGAGAACGGCGGTGGAAAATTAGACCACGGTAGCGGCGGGATTGTCCTGCTGCGGGCGGCGCAAAAGTCGTCCACTTTTTCCCTTTTCTGCGCGGCGCAGGGAGGGACGAGGGATTTACACCGTGGAATTGTATCTGAAGGTTCGATTGGCTTGCGACGGCGGCATGAGTCATCGCGAGGCATCAAGGCATTTCGGCATATCACGCGACACGGTTCGCAAGATGATGACGTATTCGGTTCCGCCCGGTTATCGGCGGCAGGTTCCAGTTCGGCGTCCGAAGCTGGAAGCGTTCATCCCAATTATCGATGGATGGCTTGAGGCAGACCGGACGGTTGCTCGCAAGCAGCGTCATACGGCCAAGCGCGTGTTCGACCGGCTCCGTGACGAGCACGGGTTTGCGGGCGGCTACACAATCATCAAGGACTACATGCGCGATCGGGATCGGCGCGGCCAGGAGATGTTCGTGCCGCTGGCGCATCCTGCCGGGCACGGCCAGGCGGACTTCGGAGAGGCCGTTGTTGTCATCGGCGGCGTCGAGCAGAGGGCACACTTCTTCGTGCTCGATCTGCCGCACAGCGATGCCTGCTATGTTCGCGCCTATCCTGCAGCGGTGGCCGAGGCATGGGTGGACGGCCATGTTCAGGCCTTCGCCTTCTTCGGCGCTGTGCCGCAGTCGATCGTTTACGACAACGACCGCTGCCTGGTGGCGAAGATTCTGCCCGATGGCACACGCAAGCGCGCGACGCTGTTCGGCGGCTTCCTGTCCCACTACCTGGTCCGGGATCGTTACGGCCGCCCTGGCAAGGGCAATGACAAGGGCAGCGTCGAAGGTCTGGTCGGCTATGCCCGGCGCAACTTCATGGTGCCGGTCCCATGCTTTGCGACGTGGGAAGACTTCAACTTGTGGCTCGAGGATCTGTGCCGCAAGCGCCAGGGCGACCGGCTGCGTGGTGAGAGCGAGACGATTGGTGAGCGTCTGCAGCGTGATCTTGCCGCCATGCGGCCACTACCGGCTTCGCCCTTCGATGCCTGCGACCAGGCCAGTGGCCGGGTCTCCTCCCAGGCGCTGGTGCGCTACAGGACCAACGACTACTCCGTGCCGGTCGCTTATGGTCATCAAGATGTGTGGATCCGGGGTTATGTCGACAAGGTGATGATCGGCTGCGGCGGTGAGACCATTGCCTGCCATCGCCGAAGTTGGGAACGCGAAGACGTCGTCTTCGACCCCCTGCATTACCTTCCGCTGATCGAGCAGAAGATCAATGCGCTTGACCAGGCTGCCCCTCTGCAGGGTTGGGAACTGCCCGAGGCGTTCGCCACACTGCGTCGCCTGATGGAAGCGCGGATGGGCAAGCAGGGCCGGCGCGCCTATGTGCAGGTGCTGCGCCTTCTGGAAAGCTTCGATCTGGCCGATCTGCATGCGGCTGTGAAGCAGGCGCTACACCTGGGCGCCGTCAGCTTCGACGCCGTGAAGCACCTCGTCCTGTGCCGGGCCGAACGCAGGCCGCCAAAGCTGGACCTCGACATCTATCCCTATCTGCCCAGAGCCACCGTCGAGAAGACGTCGGCCAAGGCCTACATGCGCCTGCTGGACCGCGAGGGGGAACCGGCATGAGCGGCGATGCTCCCGAACTCCTGCTCGCTCATCACCTCAAGGCGCTGAAGCTGCCGACCTTCCTGCGCGAGCACCAGAAGCTTGCGCGGCAATGCGCGGTCGAGGGCGTGGATCATGTTCGCTACCTTGCCCGGCTGGTCGAGTTGGAGCTGATCGACCGGGAACGCAGGATGGTCGAGCGGCGCATCAAGGCTGCGAAGTTCCCGGCCGCCAAAAGCCTCGACAGCTTCGACTTCGTCGCCATTCCGAAACTCAACAAGATGCAGGTGTTGGAACTGGCGCGCTGCGAATGGGTCGACAGGCGCGAGAATGTCATCGCGCTCGGACCCAGCGGCACGGGCAAGACCCATGTCGCGATCGGCCTCGGGCTGGCTGCCTGTCAGAAGGGATTGTCCGTTGGCTTCACCACGGCTGCCGCGCTCGTCAGCGAGATGATGGAGGCGCGTGATGAACGTCGTCTTCTGCGCCTCCAGAAGCAGGTGGTCGGCTACAAACTCCTGATCATCGACGAACTGGGCTTCGTTCCCCTGTCGAAAACCGGAGCCGAGTTGCTGTTCGAATTGATCTCCCAGCGTTATGAGCGCGGCTCCACGCTGATCACCAGCAATCTGCCCTTCGATGAATGGACCGAGACGTTTGGGTCCGAGCGTCTCACCGGCGCGCTCCTCGATCGACTGACCCACCATGTCAGCATCCTCGAGATGAATGGCGACAGTTATCGCCTCGCGCAAAGCCGGGCCCGAAAGGCCGCCAACCCTCATCAGTAAGATCGCCGACGCTGCAAGCGGGAAACTCTGGTCGGGCTACGCCCTCCCGACGTTCCCCGCTTGCAGCGCAAAGTGGACTACTTTTGCGCCGCCCAATGGCCGACTTTTACTCCGCCGTTGACAGATGTTCAATTCCGGTGGCACCGGTGCGCGCCCGGGGTTCGACGGGTTGTCTGCGACGGCGTTCCCGTCCGGCGTCTCGACCATGAGCATTGAGGCGACCGAATATGTCGGACCGATTACCGTATGGCGCAAGGACCTGCGTGAAGGATCTGGCGGGGCAGGTACCTATCGCGGTGGATTGGGGCAGACGATCGAGATCGAGCCCCGGGAAGGTTATGATTTCTATTTCAATGCCATGTTCGATCGCGTCGATAATGCTGCGCGCGGCCGGGACGGAGGCGCCGCCGGGGCAGCCGGGCAAGTTGAGCTCGGCGACGGTACCAAGCTCCGTAGCAAGGGACGTCAGTTAGTCAAGTCCGGTCAACGGCTGAAGCTGAGTTTGCCTGGCGGAGGCGGCTACGGCACGCCCACCAAGCGCGACAAGTCGCTGATCGAAAATGACCTGCGTGCAGGCAAGATTACGCCTGCACAGGCAAAGGATGACTACGGATATGAAGGATAATACGATGCCAGACACAAAACCACTCGCGTTGATCACTGGCGCGGCACAGGGCATCGGTTACGCCTGCGCCCAAGCCCTGTCGGAAGACGGTTATGCCGTCATTCTTGCCGACATAAACGAAGAGGGTTTACGGGCAGCTGCCGCGCAGTTGGGTGCCGCGGCTTGCTATGCCTGCGACATGGGCGACACTGCGCAGGTCTCCGGGATGTTCGACCGAATTGCCAAGGAGCACGGCCGCCTCCATGCGCTCGTAAATAATGCCGGCGTTGCAATGCCGGGCGACTTCCTGAGCTATGATATGGACGCCTTTGAGCGCGTCATCGACATAAATTTGCGTGGCGTTTTCCAAGCCACCCAGCTGGCCGCCCGTGTCATGGTTGAACACAAGATCGAAGGGGCCATTGTCAATATGTCCTCAATCAATGCCCAAGTCGCCATCCCGGCCATTCCGGCCTATTGCGCGTCCAAAGGCGGAGTGATGCAACTGACCAAGGTCGCCGCCCTTGCGCTGGCCAAGAACAATATCCGCGTCAATGCTGTGGGACCAGGCTCCATCGATACAGAGATGATGGCCGGCGTGAACGCCAATCCCGAGGCCTTCAAGGTTGCCATGTCCCGAACTCCATTAGGCCGCACGGGACATGCCAACGAAATTGGCGATGTGGTGGCGTTCCTGTGCTCCAAGAAGGCCAGCTACATCACCGGCGAAACAATCTATGTGGATGGTGGCCGGCTTGGCCTGAATTATACCTGCTAGGGAAAATCAGCATGTCGCACTACGAAGAGACCTACCAGGCTTGGCAAGAAAACCCGGTCGCGTTCTGGGCCAAAGCCGGTGAGCAGATCGACTGGTTCTCGCCGGCAGTTGCGGTGTTCAATCCTGACAGCGGAGTCTACGGACGCTGGTTCGATGGCGCGACATGCAACACCTGCTACAATTGCATAGACCGTCACGTCGAAGCCGGGTATGGCGCAAGGACAGCGCTCATCTATGACAGTCCGGTCACCGGTCAGACGGCAAGCTACAGCTTTGCCGAGCTGCAAACCCAGGTCGGCGCATTGGCCTCGGTCTTGCGCGGTCTCGGTGTCACCAAAGGCGACCGCGTGGTGATCTACATGCCGATGGTTGCCGAGGCGATTTTTGCGATGCTGGCCTGTGCAAGGTTGGGGGCCATCCACTCCGTGGTGTTTGGCGGGTTTTCGGCACGGGAGCTTGCCACACGTATTGATGATGCAACGCCACGCGTGATTATTTCGGCTTCCTGCGGAATCGAGCCTGGTCGCGTCATTGCGTACAAACCGCTGCTTGATCAGGCGATCGATTTGTCGAGGAATAAGCCGGCCAACTGCATGATCCTACAACGCGAGGCGCTGCCCTGCGATCTGACTCCGATCCGTGATGTCGATTATGCTGCGGCTGTCGGTGCCGCCATCGCAAATGGGGCAAGCACGGAATGTGTGCCTGTCGCGGCCACCGATCCGCTATATATCCTCTACACCTCCGGAACGACTGGTCAGCCCAAGGGGGTGGTGCGGGATAATGGCGGCCATATGGTTGCCCTCAAATGGTCGATGGAAAACCATTATGGCGTTCAGCCGGGGGAGGTTTTCTGGGCTGCTTCCGATGTCGGCTGGGTAGTGGGGCATTCTTATATTTGCTACGGGCCATTGCTGCATGGTGCCGCCACAGTTGTATACGAAGGCAAGCCCGTCGGCACCCCGGATGCAGGCGTCTTCTGGCGGGTGATCCAGAACCACCGCGTCAAGAGCTTCTTCACCGCCCCGACCGCGATCCGCGCCGTCAAGCGCGAGGACCCGCAGGGCGAGCTGGTCCACGACTACAACCTGCGCTCGCTGCAGGCGGTGTTCCTCGCCGGCGAGCGCGCCGATCCCGACACCATCACCTGGACCGAGGACAAGCTCGGCGTGCCGGTGATCGACCACTGGTGGCAGACCGAGACCGGCTGGGCGATCGCCGCGAACCCGTTCGGGATCGAGCGGATGCCGGTCAAGAAGGGCAGCCCCTCGGTCGCCATGCCGGGCTACCGGGTCAAGGTCCTCGACGAGGGCGGCCGCGAGGTCGGGCCCGGCACGCTCGGTGCCATCGCGGTCGAGCTGCCGCTGCCGCCGGGCACCCTGCCCGGCCTCTGGAACGCCGAGGAGCGCTTTCGCAAGAGCTACCTCACCGCCTTCCCCGGCCATTACGAGACCGGCGATGCCGGCTATGTGGACGAGGACGGCTATCTCTACA
>JAGRMP010000315.1 GCA_020441225.1 Maritimibacter sp.
ATTTATGGGTACGCATCCTAGGCGCTGGTCTTCAGGATATCAGCTTTCCAGATCCCGGCGCGGCACAAAGAATAGACCTGTTCTTCGATATGATCGGCGACAAGAGAAATCGCCTTGTCCCGTTTGCCTTCTACCCGACGGATGATGCAGGCTTTGCGCGAAAACCTCGGCTCAGTCGGAAGGCTGGCAACCTTGCCTGCGGCCAGTTCTTCGGAAAAGGCGCTCATCGCGAAGAAGCCAAAACCTTCGCCGGAGGTGACCATCTTGACCAGTTGATACCCGGCGTCGATCTCGAACTTGATCTTCAGCTCAAGGCCGATCGACTCGAGATATTGGGTCAGGGTCTGCCGCAGCCCATGGCGGGCCGACGAGGTGATCAGCGGCAGCTGTGAGATATCTGCCAGCGGATAGGGCGAGGGCAATTGTGCCATCAGGTCAGTGCGTCCGATCAATACCAGATCTTCTTTCAACACCGCCCGGCTCATGATGGTCGAAGTGTTCTGGGCGTCGAAGACCATGGCGAGATCCAGCTCACCGGCATTGACCCAGCCGAGCAGATATCCCGACAGGGCCTCGACGAAACGGATCGAGACCCGCGGAAAACGGGCGGCCAGACTGGTAAGAAGGGGAAAAGTCAGTACCGCCGCCGCCGAAGGCGGGAGGCCGATCGAGACCTCGCCAGTCGGCTCGTCGTCGACGTGCTCCAGGGCTCGTTGGGTTTCTTGGGCCAGACTGATGAATTCATAGGCCTGGCGCAGCAGGATCTGGCCGGCTTCGGTGGGAGCCACTCCGCGCGGCAAGCGCCGCAGCAGAGTTTGCCCAAAGTCGGTTTCCAATCGCCGCACGCTTGACGACAAGGCCGGCTGCGCCACCCCAAGTCGGCGCGCCGCCCCGGTAATGCTGCCCTCTTCGCAGATCGCGACAAAGGCGAACAACCGAGGCATATCAAATCTGTAGCTGAGATTGCGCATACATACATATAAAAGCAGTTATACCAATATGGCAAACTTATATGTGTGTTCGAATGTCTTGATCAGTAATGTGTCGCCATAGGAATTGACCAAACGGGAGGACATCATGACACTTCGCTTTGCACCGGCGGCCTTGGTTGCCTTGCTTTGTGCACCGGCCTGGGGCGCCGACTACACGATCTCCGTGTCGCTGGACACTAGCCCGCAGCACGTGCGTAATGTCTGGTTGAAGGAGTTCGCGACCAAGCTGGAGGAGGCCTCCGGCGGGCGCCTCGCTCTGGAAATCTTCGAGGCGGCGGCAAAATACAAGGACGTCGAGGCCGCTTCGGCGGTGGCCCAAGGGGCGATCGACATGGCGATCCCGCAATACCAGTTGATCTCGCGTTTCGTTCCCGAGGCCGATCTGGAACAATTGCCGATGTTCTACGGCGCGTCGCATGACGCCGTCTACGGGATCGTCGACGGCCCGCTCGGTGACGAATTGCACGGGCGCATCGAAGCGGCGCTTCAGATCAAGGTACTGGGACGTCCGATCGACCTCGGTTTCGGAACGGTCTTCTCGACCGACATCGACCTGACCTCGCCGGACGATCTGGCCGGTCTGAAAGTCCGGGTGCCCGGCGGCCCCTCGACGATCAAGCGCTATGACGTGATGGGCGCGGCACCGGTGCAGATCGCATGGCCGGACGTTCCGCAGGCGTTGCAGACCGGCACCATCTCCGCGCTCTGGTCGACCCAGGAGTCGGTCGCCAGTGCCAAGCTCTGGGATGCGGGCGTACGCCACGCGATGGAGGACCGGCAGGCGATCGTTCAATACCTGCCCTTGATGAGCCTTTCGGCCTGGAACGACCTCCCCGCCGAACTGCAGACAGCCCTGACGGACACCTGGGACAGCATGGTCGATGGCCAGCGCGAGATGGCCCTGGACCGTCAGATTGCCGCGCGCGCCCTGAATGTCGAGAATGGCATCGAGACGGTCGATCCCGATCCGGCCTCGCTTGCCGCGATGAGAGACAAGCTCCTGGCAGCACAGCCTGACCTCGTTGCCGAATTGGGCATGGACGCCGACTTTATCGGCCGCGTCCAGGCAGAACTGACGAAGTAAACCCATGAAGCGCGCGCTCACAAGAACGGCTCTTGCCGTGGAAACTGGGTTGATCGGTCTTCTGGCGCTCGTTGCGGCGCTGCTGGTGGTCAGTGAATCCTTCATCAGGTTCCTGGCCCCGGCGGCGCTCCCCGACTGGGGTGCCGAGATGACCGTATACCTGATCGGCTGGGCAGTGATGCTGAGCGCGGCGCGGATGGTGCGCGACAATATGCACGTAGGCGTCGATCTTCTGACCCATTCGCTGTCGCGCGAAAAACGCCTTTGGTTCGAACTGTTTGCTTGCGTGGTTGGCGTGGTGGTCTCTGCCGTCATCATATACGCGGGCATCCAGATGGTCGAATTCGCGATGCGGTTCCACGAACGCGGCGACAGCTCGATCCGGTTTCCGATGTGGCTCTACTACATGGCAATCCCGGTCGGCTTCGCGCTGACCGCGATACAGTATGTGATCCGCGCCGTCGGGCTCCTGTCGGCGCGCGAGGGCTGAGTGATGCTCCTGCCAACAGTCCTCATCCTGTTCTTCGTTCTGCTGCTCTTGGGCGTACCGATCTACCTGGTGCTTTCAACGCTTGCGATCATCGTCTGGATCAGCGAGGGCACGCCGCTGGTGGCCCTGGGCCAGCAGTTCGCCAACCACATGAATTCCTACACGCTGGTCGCCGTGCCGCTGTTCGTGATCGCGGCGAGCTTCATGCAGCGCGGCGGCGTCGCCAAGGCGCTGATCGACATGGCTTCGGCCTGGGTCGGGCAGCGCAAGGGCGCGCTCGGGATCGTCTGCATCGTCGCCACGGCGGTCTTTGCCTCGATCTCGGGCTCGTCGGTGGCCACCGCGATGGCGATCGGGGCGATCCTGATCCCGGCGATGAAAGAGCGCGGCTATCCGATTTCTTTCGCCACCGGCACGATCGGCGCCGGCGGCACCTTGGGCATCCTGATCCCGCCAAGTCTGGCGATGCTGATCTACGGGATCATCATGGACGAATCCGTGCCGCGCCTGTTTCTTGCCGGCGTGGTGCCGGGCCTGATCCAGGCGGTCATCTTCGTGCTCTACATCATGTGGTTCGCCCATCGTAACGACTTGCCGGTCGAGCCCCGGCAGGACCGGGCGACCTTCCTGCGCGCCAACCTGCGCGCCTTGCCTGCGCTGTTGGTGCCGCTGATCATTCTCGGCGGGATTTATTCCGGTGTGGTCACCATCTCCGAGGCGGCCGGACTTTCAGCCATCGTGGCGATCCTGGTGAGCCTGATCTTCTACCGGGAGATCGGCCTGCGCGACGTGCTGCCGGTCTTGGCCGACGGCGTGCGCCAGACCGGGGTGATCATCTTCATCATCCTCGGCGCGCTGACCTTTGCCCATTGGTTGACCGGCGCCGGCGTGACCCAGGCGCTGGTGGCCGTGGTCGAGAAAAGCAACATGAACGCCTGGCAGTTCCTGCTGTTCGCTAACATGGTGATGTTCGGGCTGGGGATGTTCCTGGAAGTGATCTCGGTGATCCTGATCTTCGTGCCGCTTGTGGTGCCGGTGATCCTGCATCTTGGAATCAATCCGATCCATTTCGGCGTGGTGCTGGTGATCAACATGGAAATCGCGCTGCTGACGCCGCCGGTAGGGCTGAACCTCTTCGTATTGCAGTCGATCTCCGACGCGCCGATCTCCAAGGTGATCAAGGGCGTCGGGCCTTACATCGTGCTGATGCTCGGGCTGCTGGTGCTCGTCACCTTCCTGCCCGCGCTGTCGACCTGGCTTCCCGATCAGGTCTTTGGAAAGAGATAGCCATGCCCATCATCCAGATCCAGGTCGCCCCGAACCGCGGCGAAGCGCTGATGCAGGCCCACGATCGCCTGGTGGCCGCGATCGAAACCATCGTCGACGAGACCCTGGCCCCGGCCCCGGGCACCCTGCAACTGGCGATCAGCGCCTGCCTCAGCATGCCGCGCGGCCGCGATGTGCTGGTGGTGGTGCAGCATCGCGCCTCGACGCAGCGCGGCCCGGAGGTCCGTGGCCAGTTCGCCGACCGGTGCCGCGCCTTGCTTGAGCGCGAGCTGGCGGCCAGCGTGCGCGTCCGGGTCATCGCCATCAACAGCGGCGATATCGTGGCCTCCGACACTCCGGAGCCGGACGCATGACCCAAGCTGACCTCGGAACGGCCATCGTGCTGAAAGACATCCACAGCTTCCATGTTGGCGGCTCACCTGTGGAGTTGACCGGACAGCCCCTGCAGGAAATGCGGGTGTCGGGGTCCGGCGCACCGCGCATGGTGGATCTGAACGGCACCTATGTAGCCGGGCAACTCTACGCGCAGCATTACCAGCTGGTGGCGCCGCGCACGCCGCAGCCGGTGCTCTTCTGGCACGGCGGCGCGATGACCGGCGTCACCTGGGAGACCACTCCCGATGGCCGCCCGGGCTGGCAGCAGGTCTTCTTGCGCGCCGGGCATGACGTGGTGATTTCGGATTCGGTCGAGCGCGGGCGATCGTCTTGGGCGCCGTATCCCTCGATCTATGCCGCCCCGCCGATCTTTCGCACCAAGGAAGACGCCTGGACACTGTTCCGAATGGGACCGGCCAGCGGTTTCGCGCCAGACGCGCGCGACCGGCGCGCCTTTCCCGGTCAGCGCTTCCCGGTGGCGGCCTTCGATCAACTCTGCGCCCAATTCGTGCCGCGCTGGACCAACAACGACGAGCCCATACTGGCCGCCTACGAACGGCTGCTGGAGCATCTCGGACCGGCCACCGTCGTGGCCCATAGCCAAGGCGCTTGGTTCGCCCTGAACATGGCTATACGACGCCCCGACCTGATCCGCGCCATCGTCGCGATCGAGCCGGCCGGCGCACCCGATCCCACGGCAGACGCCGCGCGGCGCGCCGCGAACGTGCCGATCGTGGCGATCTGGGGAGACTACTGCGACGCCCTTCCTGCTTGGACGAAGTACAAGAGCCAGGTAACAGGTTTCCTGCACCAGGTTGAGGCCGCCGGCGGACAGGTTGACGTCTTCGATCTGCCTCAGATGGGGATCCATGGCAATTCACATATGCCGATGATGGACGACAATTCCGCCGAGATTGCCGCCTTGGTGCTCACCTGGATTGCCGACATCGAGGCTGAACAGGAAGACTCGACGCAGAGCAGTGGCGACAAGTCGGCAGCGGGAGCGACCGGATAGACCCTCGGCGCGCGGGCGATAGCGGTTCCCGCCGCGACCCGGCAGCGCATCTTGCTGGCCACCGCGTGCTGATCTCGGAATGCCCCGGCCGCCGCCCGCGTCGAGGTCGTCGCACTGTGGGTCCAGATTGAAGATTTCCATACGAACCGGAGCCAGAGGTTCGAGGAGCAAACGGAAGAGTGCCCCGGGGGCGCTGGCATCGGAGGCGAACCAAGCGGCGTTCACACCGAGAGAAATTTGCGGACCAGCGGCGGGGGCTATCGCGCCACGGGAATGTCGAGGGAGATCCTCGCTCCTTGCGCCACGCGCTCGATCTGCAGCTTCCCTCCGTGCCGTTCCGCGACCGAGGCCGTTATCGCCAGACCCAGACCGCTCCCGGCGGCAGGTTTCACCTGCGAGAACCGGCCGAAGGCGGCGTCGCGATCCTGGGGCGACAGGCCGATGCCGTCGTCTTTGACCGTGACGCGTGCGCTCCCGTCGCCTTCTGCCAGCTCGACACTGATCGACGAGAGGCGCGGCCCGCCGTGTTTCAAGGCATTGTCGATCAGGTTGCGGACCGCTTCGCAAATGAACACGCGGTCGCCGTTCACCGGCAGTACGGTCGCGCTCTCGATCAGTTCGAAATCGATACCCCGAGACAGGATGCTCGGTCCGATCTCGGCGCAGAGCTCTCGCGTGAGGGTCCCGAGGTCGAAGGTTTCGGACACTTTGGTCAGATCGGCAGCCTGCAAGCGCTCGAGCGACAAGAGCTGATTGGTGATCCGGGCTGACGATCTGGCCGCGGCGACCAGTTCGCCGGTGCGTTCCACGCGATCCGCTTCGGTGCGGGCGTCCTGGAGCGCCTCGGCCATGGATTGAACCGCTGCGGCCGGATTGCGGAGCTGGTGCGCGGCGTTGGCGATGAAATCCTTCTGCGCGGTGATCGAGCGTTCGACCTGGTCGAACAGCCGGTTGAGCGTGGCGACGATGCCGCGGACTTCGACCGGCACAGGGCGTTTGATCGTGCTGAGATCGTCGGGAGACCGTGCCGCGATCGCCTCGTGAAGGTCGGTGAGCGGGCGCAGGCCAAGCCCGACGCCGAACCAGACCACCAGGGCGAGCGTGACCAGCAACACGCCGATGATCGCCGCGGCGCGCACCGCGAGCTCGACGGCGAAGGCGTTGCGATCGGCCAGCCGCTGCCAGACGGTCACGGTGGTGTCGCCGGTTATCGTTTCGAACGTCACCCTTTCGGTGATCTGCAGGACCCGGACCGGTTCGTTCCGATAGACGGCCTCGAAGTAATGCAGGTCGCCGTCCGGGCCTGGCTGATCGGCGCGCGCGATCGGCGGATAAGCGAAACCGGTCACGTAGATTCCACCGGGGCCGGTCGCGTGGTAGAACACTTCACCGCCCGCCGCATCACGGATCATCTCGCGGGTCGTGAGCGAGAGCGCATCGCCGCCCGACACCGCCACGTCGCGCGAGATTGCCAGCGCGGCGGAAAGGAGCGTCCGGTCGAACAGGTCTTCGGCGGTGTTCTGTGCCGCGGAAAAGCGCCAGAAACCCATGAGGAGCGCCATAAGGACAAGCGGCGTCAGGATCACGATGAACAGCCGGAGCCTGAGCGACAGGGCGCGGCGTCTCATCCGCCGGTCGCCTCGAGCATGTAGCCAAGGCCCCGGGCCGTCTTGATGGCGACGCCATGCTCTGCCAGTCGGCGGCGCAGGCGCGACACATGCGGCTCTATTGCGGTGTCGTCCACCTCGGCCCCGACACCGTAGACGTGGTCGGTCAGCTGAGCCTTGGACACGATGCGGCCGCGGCGTTCGAGTAGGCATTCCAGCACGGCAACCTCGCGTCTCGGGATGTCGAGGGGCGCGCCGGACGCCGAGACCTGCCGCGAGGAACGGTCGAATTCGAGGCCGCCGATCACGTCCCGTACGCCGTAGTCGAGGTTCTTGCGCCGGGACAAAGCACGGATCCGCGCCTCCAACTCATCCATTTCGAAGGGTTTGACGAGGTAGTCGTCGGCCCCGCTGTCGAGGCCATCGACACGGTCCGCGGTTTCGCTGCGTGCGGTGAGCAGGATCACGGGTGTCCCATCGCCGCGCGCCCGCAATGCCTTGAGTACACCGAGCCCGTCGAGACCCGGCAGGTTGATGTCGAGCACCACCAGATCGGCCCCTTCCCGGGACAGGAAGCGGTCGGCGTCCTGCCCGTCATGTAACACATCTACCGCGTGCCCTCGATCGCGCAGCCGGTAGGCGATGGCATGTGCCAGGGCTTCGTTGTCTTCGACGATGGCGATCCGCATTTTCCGGCCCCGCAAGCTTCGCGCAAGGTTGCTATCCCATGTTCGGCACATCGGTCGGGGAATCAATCCCCGAACACAACGACGATCATCGTGGCGTGGAGGACGCCGCAGTGGTTGTCTGGTCAAAAGGGAGGAACCAATGACCGTATCCAAATTGACGCGCCGCGCGATCATGGGGCTGATCGCCGCCGCCGGCCTCGCTGCGCCCGCCGCGGCCGAGGTCGATTTCTCGGGGAAGACGATCGAATGGGTCATCCCGTTCTCCGAGACCGGCGGCTCGGCCAAATGGGCCAACTTCTTTGCGCCGCTCCTGTCCGAGGCGCTGCCCGGCAACCCGACCGTCGTCGTCAAGTTCATGCCGGGCGCGGGCTCGACAAAGGGCGCCAACTGGTTCCAGGAACAGGAATACACAGACGGCACGCTCCTGTTCGGGTCGTCGGGCTCGACCCAATTTCCCTATCTGCTGAACGACCCGCGGGTGCGCTACGAATACAATGACTGGATTCCGGTCATGGCCACCGGCACCGGCGGCGTCGCCTATCTCAACGCCGAGGACGGGGCGAATTTCGACGGGTCCGCCAACGGGCTCAAGGACACCGATTTCATCTTCGGGTCGCAAGGGGCGACCGGGCTCGATCTGGTGCCGCTGCTCGCCTGGCAGATGCTGGGCATGCAGGTCGAACCGGTGTTCGGGATCAAGGGCCGCGGTGACGGCCGGCTGATGTTCGAGCGCGGCGAGGCCACGATCGACTACCAGACCTCGTCGGGATATCTCGGGGGCTCGTCCGACCTCGTCGATGCCGGCACCGCGGTTCCGATGATGAGTTGGGGCGCGCTCGACGAAAACGGCGTGATCGTGCGCGATCCGACGTTTCCGGACATGCCGAGCTTCAAGGAAGTTTGCGAGGCCACCGACGGTTGCGAGACCGAAGGCGTCGCCTGGGACGCCTGGAAGGCCTTCTTCATATCGGGCTACCCGTCGCAGAAAATCGCCTTCCTGCCCAAGGGCACGCCGCAAGATGTGGTCGACACCTATGTCGCTGCTTTCGAAGCCATCCGCGGCCGGCCCGATTTCGCCGAGATCGCCTCGCAGCAGGTCGGCGAATACCCGATGTTCGTCGGTGCCGGTGCGGTTAACGCGACCGAGCAGGCGACAGAGGTTTCCGACGAGGCGAAAGCCTACGTTCTGACCTGGCTCAAGGACGCCTACGGGGTCGTCCTGGAGGAGTAATCCAGACACCTCCTGCACCCCGGTCATGACGCCGGGGTGCGCCCTTCTCCAATTCCAAATTCGTAGAAAGCGACTCCGATGGAGATTTTCGCGACCGCTCTTCCTGCGCTCGGTGACGCGTGGGGTCTGATCCTGCAACCCGTCGTGCTGGGGTACCTCGTGCTCGGCGTCCTGATGGGCCTCGCCGTGGGCGTGTTCCCCGGGCTCGGCGGCATCGCGGGCCTCTCATTGCTCCTGCCGTTCATGTTCGGGATGGATCCGATCCTGGGGCTTGCCCTGATGATCGGGATGGTCGCCGTCGTGCCGACCTCGGACACCTTCGCCTCGGTTCTCATGGGCATTCCGGGCTCGTCCGCCTCTCAGGCAACGGTGCTCGACGGCTTCCCCATGGCCAAGAAGGGCCAGGCGGCCCGGGCCTTGTCGGCGGCCTTCGCTTCGTCCCTGTTCGGCGGTCTGGTCGGCGCGACGTTTCTGACAATCTTCATCCTGATTGCCCGGCCCATCGTGCTGGCTTTCGGTCTCCCCGAAATGCTGATGATCACGATCCTCGGCCTCTCGATGGTCGCCGTCCTCGCCGGGCGTATCCCGCTCAAGGGCCTGGCCGCCGCCGGGCTCGGTCTGATGATCGGGACCATCGGGATCGCCGATGCCGGCGGCTCGCTTCGCATGGCGACCTATGACATCCCGTATCTCACCGACGGGTTGCAGCTGGTCATCGTCGGCCTCGGAATATTCGCCGTGCCCGAGATCATCTCGCTGCTGCGCCAGGACCGTTCCATCGCCAAAGGGGCGTCGCTCGGTGGTGGGTGGATGGACGGCGTGCGCGATTGGTGGGCCAACATCTGGCTCTCGGTGCGCTGCTCGCTGATCGGGGTGATCGTCGGCGTGATCCCCGGGCTTGGCGGCTCGGTGGTCGACTGGATCGCCTATGGCCACGCCGTGCAGACCACAAAGGACAAAACCGGTTTCGGCAAGGGCGAAGTGCGCGGCGTGATCGGGCCGGAAAGCTCGAACAACGCCAAGGAAGGTGGCGGCCTGGTGCCGACGCTGCTCTTCGGCATCCCTGGCTCCGGTTCGATGGCGATCTTCATCGGTGCGGTGGCGCTGCTCGGCTCGGGCGACATCGAGGTCGGCCCGAACATGCTGAAGTCCAACCTCGACATCACCTATTCCATCGTTTGGCTTCTGGCGCTCGCCAACGTGGTCGGCACGGTGCTCTGCATCGCCGCCTCGGGGGGGATCGCAAAGCTCACGACGATCCGTTTCACCTACCTCGCGCCGTTCCTGTTCATGCTGATCAGCTTCGCGGCCTTCCAGTCGGGACAGAATTTCGAAGACCTTCTGGCGCTCTTCGCGATCGGCCTCATCGGCATCTTCCTGCGGCGCTTCGACTGGTCGCGCCCGGCCTTCCTGATCGGTTTCGTGCTGTCGAACCCGGTCGAGACCTTCACCAACCAGGCGTTCCAGATCGCGTCGTCGCGGTTCCGCAAGAGCTTTGAAGAGGGGATCGACTACATCTTCAGCCCGATCGTGATCGTGCTCATCATCATCACCGTGGTCTCGGTGGTCCTCGGCATCCGTCAGGCCAAGACGATCATGGCGGAAGGCGACGTGAAGTCCGGGTCCAAGCGCGCGCCGATAATCTTCCTGTTCGCGGTCATGGCCTACCTCCTGGTGGCGGTCGTCAATGCGAGCCTGATCCCGAACTACGCCATGACCGACAAGATCATCCCGTTGGTGGTGGGCGGCTTTGCGCTCCTGTGCACGCTGGTGCTGCTTGTTCTGATGATCCGCCGACCGGAAGGCGACACGATCTTCGCCGACAAGGAGGTCGCAGGCGAGGATGCAGATGCGCCCTACGGGCTCTGGGGTACGCTGGCCTGGTTCGCAGGTCTCATCGCCGCCACATGGTTCGTGGGCTTCATCCTGGCGCTCGTCGGGTTCCTGGTCACCTTCCTGCGGGTGCGGGCGGGTGCGGGCTGGGTCAAGACGTTGGTGCTCACCGCCGCCGGCATCGGTTTCATGATGCTGATGGCTGCGGCGCTGAACCGCGACTTTCCGCCGGGCCTCCTGCAAGGGGCGGTCGATCTGCCATGGCCGCTGAAATGACCCAGGACCTGGCTCAAACGGGCATTCCCTACATCTTCATGCGCGGCGGCACCTCGCGCGGTCCCTACTTCCGACGCGACGTCGTGCCGGAAGACCTCGACACCCTGGCGGAGGTCTTGATCGCCGCCGTCGGGTCGGGCCACCCGCTCAACATCGACGGTATCGGCGGCGGGGCGGCGGTCACAACCAAGGTGGCGATGCTCTCGGCCTCGGACGACGACTGGGCCGACGTGGACTACTTCTTCGCCCAGGTCTCGGTCGAGGACCGGCTGGTCGATTTCAAGCCGACCTGCGGTAACATCCTTTCGGGAGTCGGGCCCGCCGCCATCGAGATGGGGCTGGTCACGCCGACGGGCGACGAAACCGAGGTAAAGATCCGCGCGGTCAACACCGGCGCGAAAGTTCTCGCCAAGGTGCAGACGCCGGGCGGGCAGCTCACCTACGCGGGCGATACGATCATTGCCGGTGCGCCCGGCAGCGCCGCGCCGGTCGGGCTTACCTTCATGGGCGTGGTCGGCTCGTCGACCGGGGCGTTCCTGCCCACGGGCCAGCTCATCGACGAGATCGACGGGATCGAGGTCACCTGTATGGATGTCGCCATGCCGGTTGCCATCGCAAGGGCCGCGGACTTCGGACTCACGGGACACGAAAGCGCGGCGGAGCTCGACGCGAACCGGGCCTTCTTCGCGCGGATGGAAGCCGTGCGACAGGAGGCAGGCCGGCGCATGGGGATGGGCGACGTGGCAAAGTCGGTCACGCCGAAGTTCGGCCTGCTCGCCCCCGCGCGCGTCGGTGGCACGATTGCCGCTCGCTATTTTATGCCGTGGAACACGCACCCGACAATGGCGGTGACCGGCGCGCAATGCCTCGCCTCTTGTGCGCTCACGCCCGGGACAGTGGCCGACGGCCTGCTCGAACGGCCTGCGCAAAGCCCGGCAAAGGTCGTGCTCGAACATGCGTCCGGGACCATCGAGGTTTTGGTAGATTTCACCACCGAGGGTGGCTTTACCCTCAATGCCGCGGGCCTCGTGCGCACGGCACGCAAACTGGCCGACGGTCATGTCTATATCCCGTCCCGTATCTGGGCCGGACAGGAGGCTTCGTCATGAGCATCAGGAACATCCTTGTGGCTTTCAATGGGTCGGAGAGCGCGAAAACTGCTTTGACCTACGCCGCCTCGCTGGCGGGGACGCAAGCGCATGTGACGGCACTCCTTGCGCACTCTTCGCACGATGTGATCGACCGGCGCGGTGCCTGGGTACCAGAGGCCGCGCGCAAGATCATCGCCGAAGCGAACGCAGGCGTCCTGTCCGGGATCGAGGAAAGGTTCGAGGCCATGAAGGGAGCGCTCGGGTTGGACGACCGCCTGCACTTCCTGCGTAGCTCGGGCCGGGTCGATTCCGTGCTGTCGGAAACGGCCCGGGGGTTCGATATCATCGTGGTCGGGCACGACCGGGGTGAGGATGTGGACGAACACGTCACGATCCACCCCGACCGGATCGCGCTTCTCTCAGGGCGCCCGGTGCTGATCGTGCCCCAGGGCTACGATTCCGAGGCCCGTCACTCGCACGCCGTGCTCGCCTGGGACGGGAGCCGCTCCGCCGCACGGGCGATGTCCGACAGCCTCGCGCTGCTCGAAACACAGGGCAGGGTGACGGTACTGACGATCGGTGAACAGGACCTCGCACGCCCGGCGGACGAGGTCGTCACCCATCTTGGACGCCACGGCATCCAGGCCAAATCGGAGCGGATTGCCGCCGATCCCGGCCCCGCCCGCGCCCTCGTCGCCTATTGCCGCGACCGCGACCCTTGCCTTCTGGTGATGGGGGCTTATGAGCACTCGAAATTCCGCGAAGATTTCCTCGGAGGGGTGACCGCGCGGGTGTTGCGCGACACCCCCATTCCCGTCCTGCTGTCCCATTGAGGTCCGTCCAGATGCCTAACAAGAAAGAAGCCTTCGACAATATCCGCGCCGCCTGCAAAGCGCTGGAGGAAGCGCGCCGGTCGCTGAGCGCCGCGCTGCTCGACCATGCCGACGAAGAGGGCAAGCGCGGTGGCGAATATGCCGAGCTTCAGGATCTGCACCGGCGTGTATCACAGGCCGCGGCGCTGCTGCCGCACGGCGGCGGCCGCGCATGAAAGTTCATATCCTCGACGACTGGTTCGATACCCTGCGCGGACTGCCGTGTTTCGCACGTCTCGCGGGCCATGACGTGACCGTCTGGACCGACCATGTCGAGGATATGGACGCGCTGGCGGCTCGGCTGGCCGAGGCAGAGGCGCTGGTGCTGTTCCGCGAGCGCACCAAGGTGACGCGGGCGCTTCTCGAGCGCCTGCCAGCTTTGCGCCTGATCAGCCAGCGCAGCGTCTACCCGCATGTCGATGTGGACGCCTGCACCGATCACGGCGTGCTCTTGTGCTCCAACATGCACGGCGGCACGCCCT